>JBAVZX010000502.1:0-5934 GCA_049589015.1 Phormidium sp.
CTCCCCACTCTCCCCAACATCACCATTGCCGCAGGTACAAATCCCAGCGAAAGAGGCACCATCAACGGTACCTATCTGATCACCTTAGACAAACCAGCCCCCGCAGGCGGTCTAACCATCAACTATAAAGTAGCAGGAACCGCCACCCGTACCACCGACTACACCCTAGCCACAGGCGACAACATTACCTCTGTTACTGCCAAGAGTTTTACCATTGCAGCTGGACAAACTACTGCCACCTTAAACGTCACCCCCGTTGACGACGCAGTGAAAGACCCCAATGAAACCGTCCAACTCACCTTAGAAAAGGGTACTAACTACAACGTTGGTGCCGCCAATAACGCCACCCTCACCATTGCCGATGATGTCCGCGTCGTCAGCATTGCCCCTGGTGTAAATGCCAACGAAAGAGGCAGCAACAATGGCACTTTTCTCATTACTTTGGACAACCCTGCCCCTGCTGGTGGTCTAACCATCATCTATAAGGTAGCGGGAACTGCCACCGAAACCACCGACTTCAGTCTGACACCCGGTACCAACATTACCGATGTTAGACCCAAAACTTTTACCATTGCCGCTGGACAAACCACTGCTACGATAAACGTCACCCCCGTTGACGATACCGTATTTGACCCCAATGAAACCGTCCAACTCACTTTAGAAACTGGTGGTAGTAACTACACTCTCGGTGCTACCTCTCAAGCCAGCATTACCATTGCTGATAACACACCCACCGTCACCATTGCCTCTGGGGATTTTGCTAGCGAAAGAGGTCTAGTCAATGGCACATTTATCATTACCTTAGACAGCCCCGCCCCCGCAGGTGGTCTGACCATCAACTATGGCGTAGCCGGAACTGCTACTCTTACTACCGACTACACCCTAGCCACAGGCTCCAATCTTACCAACGTTACTGCGACAAGTTTTACTATTGCGGCTGGACAAACAACGGCTATCTTAAACGTTACTCCGGTTGCTGACTCCGTATTTGACCCTGGTGAAACTGTTCAACTTACCTTAAATAGTGGTAATGACTACAATCTTGGTGCTGCCAATAACGCCAGCGTTGCTATTGCCGATCTAGCTGATTGTTTCTGTGATTATATTACTGCTCCCGATCTGAATAATTTGTCTGGTGTGTTAATAGATTTATATCCATTTGACGATCTCCTAGATGGTAATGACGACCATGATTTTTTGGTTGGCAACTTTAGAAATGATGAGATTTTCGGTTTTGGTGGTAATGATTTTTTACTAGGTGAAGGAGGTAGTGATAATTTAGTTGGTGGAATCGGAAATGATGAAGTTTACGGTAGTACCGAAGATGATTGGGTTGCTGGTGGTGAAGGCGATGATTTTATCAACGGTAACGGAGGTCAAGATTACGTTAATGGTAATGAAGGTAATGATAAGGTTCGTGGTGGTCAAGATACTGATTTTGTCCGCGGTGGTCAAGGTAATGACATCATTTACGGCGATAAAGGCAATGACGTTTTAGCTGGTGATAAAGGCGACGATACTATCTTTGGCAGTGGTGCTGATAATTCATCGGGAAGCACTGATGATGATGTGATCTTTGGCGGTGAAGGTAATGATTTGCTTTCCGGTAATATTGGCAAAGATTTTATTTTTGCTGAGGATGGTAATGATACTGTCCTGGGTGGTCAAGGGCAAGATTATCTGTTCGGAGAAGCCGGAAATGATCTGGTGTTTGGCGATTTAGGCAATGATTTTCTCTGCGGTGATGATGGCAATGATACGCTCTACGGAGGGAATGGAATTGATGTTTCTGATAGTGATATTGATGAAATTTGTGGGGGTATTGGCGATGATTTAATTTTTGGTAATCAAGGTACAGATTGGCTTAATGGTGGTAGCGGAAAAGATTCGATTTATGGGGGGAAAGGTGATGACACTTTAATTGGTGGTGATGATGATGATTTGCTCAATGGTGATTTGGGTAATGATTCGATTTCTGGTGGTAATGGTAGTGACCAATTTGTGTTAGCTTCTGGCAAAGGTGGTGATCTGATTACTGATTTCCAAGATGGGGTGGATTTTCTAGCTTTATCTGGGGGTTTAAATTTCTCTCAATTGGCGTTCACGCAAACTGGAAATAGTACCATAATTACCCAGCTTGTTAGTAATGAATTGTTGGTAACTTTGAATGGGGTTGCTGCTAATTTGATTACTCAAGCAGATTTTGTTTCTCTGCCTTAGTTTGGTAAGTTGTTGCGTTTTGGCGCTAAAGCGCAACAACTTACTACTTGACATTTTTTCCTGGTTCATATAGCTTGAGAATCAAATTATGTTTGGAGAAAGATTATGAGTATTGAAGACAAAATTAAAGCGGCTGCTAAAGATGCGGAAGGCAAGTTGCAAGCGGCTGCGGGTGAGTTGACTGGGGATCAGAAAATGAAAGCGGAAGGAGAAGTGAAACAAGCACAAGCAGCGGCTTTGAATACAGCGGCAGATCTCAAAGATAAAGCTGGAAATTTGCTGGATGGGATCAAGAATGCGGCTGGTGATGCGATCGACAAAGTAAAAGAAAAACTAGATTAGGTGCGGTCAATTTGCTGATGGGAATCAACTTTTTTGGGCTAATTAATTAGTTATCTAAATTAGCCCATTATTTACTCACTAAAATTGATTAAAATAATGTGGTTTTTTTGATTTAATTTTTAACTAATGCTGCTATCTTCTCGTTTTTTTCAGCGAGTAATCCACTTTGCTTTGATCGGCATCTTTACGGTTAGTTTGTGCATTGGCTGGACTCTTCCTGCTCAAAGTCAAATGCCTTCTTTACCAACAGCGGCTTCTAATAATCCGATGCAGCCTCCAGATGGTGTTTCTCGGATGGGGGAATTTGAAGTTGCTAAAGTTCGATCGCCTTTGGACAATAAAATCTTGTTTGAAGTTGCATCACCAACGATTTGGAATCGTGACGAGATACCAGAGGGGAAACTTCCGGTTGAGACAAGAGCACAAGAAATTAGCGAACGACTTTGGCGGGTAATGAATCGAACTCGTCAGGCAAAACAAATGCCGATTGTTTCCACTGCGATGTTAAATAATCGCCTGATTATTGAGATTAGTGACGATCAATCTTCCCGTACAGTTCGGTTAGTCACGCTGACAGAACCCGATGCTGATTATAATGGCAAAACTTTGGAAGAATTAGCCCAAGAATGGCAAAAGATTATTCAAGAGGAAATAGTTCGCATGAAGCAGCTTTTGTCCCCAGAGGTGTTACGCGAACGCTTAGGACAAGCTGTGCAAATCTTTTTAGGGCTTTTAGTTGCTAGTGCTGTAATCTGGTTGTTGTGGCGAATTTTGAGTCGCCGGGAACAAGCGCTGGAAACTCGCTATCAAAAAGAATTGGAACTTGCTGTTCAAGCGGAAAAAGCTGAGAAGTTGAAAGATATAACTCAGTCTGAAACAATGGAGGGGGAAGAAGCAGAAGCTAGGGAAATAGCTGATTTGCGATCGCGTTTTCTCGCCACTATGCAACAGCAATTCACCGTCAAAAAACGATTGGAATTTGACCAATTTCTCAAATGGTTGCTGTTCTGGATTTTGATCTTAGTTTGGTATGTCGGAATTTCTTTCATTGTCTCCCAGACTCCAATTCTGATGCAATGGAGTATTAATGTATTCGCTACACCATTGGTACTGCTTGTGATTTGGTTTTTAATTAGTTTGGCGATTCGGATTAGTAGAAGTTTGATCGATCGCTTCCTGAATACCTGGAAATTTCATCCGGGATTTTCTTTGGCAGAGGCGCAGCGAATTGCCTTACGAACTAGAACGATTTCTGGAGCTTTAAAAGGGCTAATCACCTTTGTTTTAGTGATTCTGGGAATTATCTGGACACTCAGCTTATTCGACATTCCTACTAGTTCAATTTTGGCAGGTGGCGCTGTAGTTGGTTTAGCAATTTCTTTCGGTTCCCAAAGCTTGATTAAGGATTTGGTGAATGGTTGCTTAATTTTAATGGAAGATCAGTTTGCGGTGGGAGATGTGGTTCAGATTGGAAATAAAAGCGGATTAGTAGAAAATTTAAATCTGCGGGTGACTCAATTACGAAATTCCGAAGGTCAATTAATTACAATTCCTAATAGCAATATTAGTGATGTGAATAATTTAACGCGCCTTTGGTCACGGGTTGATTTTTCGATCGTTGTAGCTTACGAAAATGACCCGGAAAAAGTGTTAGAAATTCTCAGAGATGTTGGGAAACAACTTTATAGTGAACGGGAGTGGTGCGATCGCCTACCCGAACCACCAGATGTTCTAGGAATTGATGATTTATCCCACACCGGAATGTTAGTAAGAGTCTGGATTAAAACCGCACCGATGGAACAATGGAGGGTTGGACGAGAGTTTCGTCTGCGCGTTCGCCAAGCTTTTGCAGCAAATAATATTCAAATTGGCATACCGCAAAGGATTAGTTACAACAAAGCTTCCGATTCAAGTCCTGCCCCAATACTTCTCAGTTAAGTATTTTGGTAAGTCCTAAGTCAGTTGATCAAGCGATCGCCATCATACCCAGTTATCAAAAAACAAGGAAATCAATCATGACAAACAACAATCAATTTCGTGTCTCCCCCTGGTTAATTAATAGCATCCTTCTGTTACTAGGGATTGGCGCTACATCCTGTAGCAATTCTTTAAGCAATCAATCCAATGGCAACAAAGCTGAAACAGTTTCTAATTTAAGCAATCAATCCCATAGCAACAAAGCTGAAACAGTCTCTCATACTAAATTACCCTTGGGCTTTTCAGTAGAGAAAATGGATACCAAAGTAGACCCCAAACAGGACTTCCATCGGTTTGCAGCAGGCAAATGGCTTGATACTACTACGCTTCCTTCTGACAAACTGATCCTATCAGGGCTTGACTTACTAAGTGTTGAGGTTTCCCAGCAATTACAGCAGATCACCAAACAAGCAGCTACACAAAGTACCAAAGCACCAAAAGGAAGTCCATTGCAACAGGTGGGTGATTTATATGCTGGGGGTATGGATGTGAAGCGGCTAGAAAGTTTGGGAGTTTCTCCCTTGAAACCGATATTTGAGCGTGTTGAAGCGATCGATTCACTGCCAGCCTTAGCAAAAACCCTTGCCCAACAGCAAATAACACTTAGCGATCCAGTTATTTTGGGGGCTACGGTGAATGGAGATCTTGAGGACGCAAAAACTAATATCATCACCGTAGGTGGTGGCACTCTGGGCTTACCATCTCAAGACGATTATTTGAGTCCAGACAAGGCTGCTATCCGCCAAGCTTATTTGGATTACGTGACAGCTGCCCTGGAAATTGCTGGCAGTTCCCCAACTGAAGCGGCATCCGCAGCTAAAAAGATTCTGGAAATGGAGACGCGCATTGCCAGCAAGCAACTCAGTCCTACTGAGAAAAGAGATTTCAAAAAGGCAATCACAAAGATTTCATTTGCCCAACTTCAGTCTTTGTTGTCGAATTTAGACATGAAGATATATTTTCAGGAGTTGGGATTACCTACGACAGGAAATGTCCTAGTTGAGGATTCTGGTTCATTGGCAGACTTGAACTTGATGCTGAAGGAATATCCGATCGATGACATCAAAACCTATTTTCGTTGGGCTTTGTTAAGGCAAACAATGAACTACTTAACCCCTGAATTTGAAAAGCCTTTACTTGCCTTTAACAAAGTATATTATGGACAAAATTTTGAATTGCCGCCACGTACCGAGCGGGTGACTAATCTCATCGGCCAAAAATATGGTCATCCCTTGTCTCAACTTTATGTCAAGGAACATTTTTCTGCCGAATCTAAAAAACAGGTAGAGGAGATGATTCAGCAGATCAAGACTTTGTTCAGGGGGCGACTGGAAGGAAACAAATGGCTGACTGATGCCACCCGTAAGTTAGCCCTAGAAAAGCTCGATCGCATAG
>JBAVZX010000503.1:0-6832 GCA_049589015.1 Phormidium sp.
GTCTGGGGGTGCGAGATGATGCAAAATTTCTGGGGCGGTGCCATGAATGGAAACAACATTACTAATGCCGAACCGCTGACAATTCTGTTCAATTAAGGAAATTCCGGCGGCGGTTTTTTCAATGGCATAAACTGTCGAAGTCGGGAATAACCGGGCAATTTCGATCGCTACTGAACCTGTACCCGCACCAACATCCCAAATAATTTGTCCTGGTTTTAATCCTAATTCGCCCAAAACTAAGAGGCGAATTTCCCGTTTAGTGATTAAACCTGGTCGATCGCTGTAACTTAAAAAACTAGAGTCTGGTAAACCTAACAGCGGCAGATTTGCATAACTTGTCTCTTCCCCAAGAGAGTCAGTTTGGCGCAATAAGACTACCACATTTAAGGGGGCAAATTTTTGTTCGGGGACAGTAGCTAAAGGCCAACATCGCACTCTCTCATCCATACCCCCTAAATTTTCACAAATCCAGAACTGATAAGTGGCAGCTAAATCGAGAGATTGTAATAAACGAGCGATCGCCTCGGGATTATGATGATCGTCCGTTAAGATGGCGATTTTCTCTGCCCCTTGCTGTAAAGTTTGGGTTAGCTGTTCCCAACAACGTCCGTGAACACTAATCACCCTAGCATCTTGCCAAGGAATCTTAATCCGGTTAAACGCTAACTGAATGGCGCTTAAATGGGGATGAAAAGTTAACTTTTCTTTAGGTAATTCTGCCAACAGCAACCGCCCTAAGCCAAAAAATAAAGGGTCGCCTGTGACCAATACTACAATTACATTATCGATTTCTAGACGATCGCGAATCTCGCGCAGCGTCGCTTTTAAATCTTTGAGGAGAATCCGATCGCCACAGTAGTCAGGAAAATAATTCAAATGGCGATCGCTTCCTACCAAAACATTCGCCTGGGCAATAATTTGCCTGACTTCCTCTCTTAACCCAGATGCCCCATCTAAACCAATACCTATAACGTGAACTGTCATTTATGAGATTTTAGATTTACCTGCTTTCTGCTTTAACCGATCCTAAATTCGGTTAAATCCTAGTTAATTATGCTTTTTTTTTGAACCGCAAAGACGCGAAGGACACGAAGAAAGAAGAAGAAGAAAGAAGTACTTTCTGCCTTTAACTCTCCCCTGGGCCTTCGGCTTCAGTTGCTAAACAGAGTAAAGCGTTAAGAATAGCAGCCGCCACTGGAGAACCGCCCTTTCGCCCCTCGATGCGGATTTGAGGTACTTTGGTGGCTGCTAAGGTCATTTTTGACTCTACGACCGAAATAAACCCCACAGGTGCGCCAATTACTAAAGCTGGTAAAACGGGTGCTTGCGGGATTTCTTGACAGAGTGCTAACAAGGCAGTTGGTGCGTTACCAAAGACAAAAATCCCTTGGGGAAATTCTTGCCAGCACTTTAATAAACCTGTTTCCGTGCGAGTTCTTCCCGGAAGTGTTTCTTTAATCCCTTCCACAGCGCTAATTACTGGGTTGGCAAAAGTTTGTCCCACTAATCCCACGATACCCTGTTTAACCATCCCCACATCAGTCACAATCGGTAGGCGACGACGAATGGCAGCGATACCAGCATCAATTGCCCCTGGACTAAAGCGAATTAAGTCTTTAAATTCAAAATCAGCCGTACTGTGAATTACTCGTCTAATGATCGCATATTCTTGGGGACTAAAATTATGAGCGCCAATTTCTCGGTCAATTACCGCGAAACTCCGGGTCATAATTGGGTGGATGGTTAAACTCATAATTAATTTGTAGATTTGAGATGTTAGATTTTACAGGATTTCTCGATGAGAATCTTTAATCTAAAATCCCAAATCTAAAATTCCAAGGCTGGCCAATCAGGTTGACGGTAGTAGCGTGTCATATCATCAAACTTGCGTAATTCTGCCCTTTTTACCCAAAGTTCTTGGGGATTTTCCAACCATTGTAAGTTTAATTCCGAAAGGGTGTTACTTAAGCGATCGCGATCCAAATCCGGTGGAATATCGCCAAAATAACCTAAAGTAATGTGAGCCGTAAAACCATATTGTTGTTCTATTCCTAAGCCAATTAAGTCACCGTTTTGGTAGATGGCGCGACGGAACTTGACAATGCGATCGTAAGCTGGTTCATCCTTTGCTATTAAAGAGACACCGATCGCTCTGGGCATAATCATTAATCCCAGCAATTGAAATTTAATCGGATTACCTCCGCTGACTAAAGGTTGGGTTTGCTCGAAAATTTGACCGATTCGAGAGCGTAACTGCACTTCAAATTGAAGATTTTCTGTAGCATCAAGGAAAGAACTAGCCCAAATTAAATCTGCCAACGTTAAATGAAAGCTAGCCGGAGGTACTGACACCATTAAACCGGGAAACTGTTGTAAAATTTGCTCTTGACAATGCTGCACATTTGTATAGCAAGTCTTGTTTGCTGCATCTTCTTCACTGGGAGGAGTAATTACTGTATATCCAGGAAAAGGAACAGGTTTTCTGCCTCCGCCAACAGCAGGAACAAACTTAGGTGATTCCTGAATGTGCTGCACTTGGGATTTGTAAGTTTCCGGCAGCGTCATCCTTACCAATCGATTCAGATAAGTTTGATAGTTATCGTCCAACCTTGATATCCTCGCCTTTTAACTTGATAGAGTTTAACTAACTTTCTATTGTTTTAATGTTAAGTCCACCTAAAGAAAAATTGATCTCAATTTTCCCGGATCAAGTCTTTGCAGATAACTTTACGGGCGATTCATGAATCGCCATTACCACAAATTTACTTAATTAGGTGATCCTTATGCCAATTTACCTCTATTGGGGGGAGGATGATTTCACACTACAAAAAGCTGTTGTTAAATTGCGTGAATCTGTACTCGATCCCCACTGGGCTAGTTTCAACTATGACAAAATTTCTGCCGATCAACCAGATGCCATACTTCAAGCTTTAAATCAAGCTATGACACCTCCCTTTGGTATGGGACAACGTTTAGTTTGGTTAGTTGATACCAATATCGGCCAACATTGTCCAGAACAGTTATTAGCTGAACTAGAACGTACCCTCCCATTTGTACCGGAAAATTCCGTACTTTTACTGACTAGTCGGAGTAAACCTGATGAACGACTTAAAGGCACAAAATTACTCAAAAAATATGCTCAAATCTGTGAATTTGCTTTAATTCCGCCCTGGAAGACAGACCAAATTATACAGCGAGTTAAGCAAGCGGCACAAGAGGCAGGTGTGAAATTAACTCCAGCTGCTACGGAACTTTTAGCTCAATCTGTTGGTAATGATACTCGGTTACTAACTTCAGAATTGGAAAAATTGCAACTGTTTAATTGGAATCATCGAGAAGCCCTAGAGGTGGAAACTGTTGCTAAACTAGTAACAGCTAATACACAAAATAGTTTGCAGCTAGCAGGGGCGATTATTCAGGGAGATGCAGCTAAAGCCTTGGTATTAGTAGCAGATTTAATTAATCGCAATGAACCAGCTTTAAAAATTGTCGCCACTTTAATTGGGCAATTTCGGACTTGGTTGTGGGTAAAGCTAATGACTCAGGAGGGAGAAAGGGATGAAAAAGCGATCGCCAAAACCGCTGAAGTCGCTAATCCCAAGCGAATCTACTTTCTCCAACAAGAAATTCGCTCTTTAAGTGTGAAACAACTTTCTGCTAGTTTACCCTTACTGCTAGACTTAGAAGTTAGTCTCAAACAAGGGGCAGAGCCAATATCCACTCTGCAAACAAAAGCGATCGAACTCTGCCAAATTTACAAAAAGCCTTGCTGAGATGATTAATTTTACTTTGATTACACCAACACTTTTGCTCATCATCTACCTAAATGTGGAACTTCACACCCAAAAGTTGCTTCAAATTAAATAGATCCCATTTAGTGTGCTAGTTCTAAAAACTATCCAATCATGACTAACGCTAATTTTTCCATTTTTTTATCTTCGCTCAACCAAGTAATACCTCGAACTTTACTGGTAACTTTTCTTGCCTCGATTGGTGTCCTCGGCGGACTAGCGCCAAATCTGTCTTTTCATTCTCCTCATTCAATCTTAAGTTCTTCTGCCTTTGCTCAGTCAATCAGTGATGATGAGCTAAGAAGATATGTTCAAGCTGCATCTACCATTGAGAGAAAACGTCTGGCTTTAGTTGAAGGAATTGTGAGAAGAAATCTCCCAGTTCCTGACACAACTTGTGCTGCTGGTGGCAATACTTCAGCTGAATTAAGGGAATTTTGTGATTTTTCTAGACAGACAATTGTAGCTAATCAATTAACAGTTGGTCGTTTTGAACAAATTAGGAATGCAGTAAAATTAGATCCTACACTTAAACAAAGAGTGGATGCTGAATTACAGCGCTTACAGTGAGGAATTTAACCAAGTTTAACTTACTCAATTTCCTCATCATCCATCATAGACTTACGTTTGGCATGGATATTTTTCATGTGTTTTTTGACAGTATTAATCGTAATGTAGAGTTTTTCTGCAATTTCTTTATAGGAATAATTGGCTCGATAAAGTAACCAAACTTCCGCCTCTCTCGGTGTTAAATCGTATTGATGAACGTCGCTGCTGACTATCTCTTTTAAGGATTGATGTCTATCTTCAATGGTGACTAACAAACATTCCTGTGACATTTGCTCTATCTTAAACCAACGGACTCGCAACCGAAAATGGACAGCATTATCTTGAGTGATTTCTGATTCTAAAACAATTTTTTCACCGGGAAATAGCTTTTTACTTTCAAATAATGACTGACAAACCTGCCAAATTTGTTCAGGAATCAAGAGAGATTTCCCAAGAGGTAATTGTTGACAAATCTGTTTAGCAGTTTGATTAGCGTGAAGTAATTCTCCTGTTTCTGTGATAATTAAAATGCCATCCATGAACCCTTCTAAAATTCCTTGAAACAGATAGTATGGTTCAAGTTTTTGTGAAAAACTAGGCTGAGAGTGTTTGATGGGATTCGTTGTTAATATTGGAGCTTCTTGTACTGCAATCATCTTTGGTAAGGTCATGAACATCACTATTACTTAATTTCTACATAACTCTGATATGTTTTCCAGATGCGCCCTCAAGATTTATACGTACTGATAATCTCGTTGTAAATCAGATATTTAAATTTAAAATCACCCTTCTTCGTGAATGTACCCAGGTTATGACAGAGGTAGTTTTGGCTAATAAAATTGTGCTGATTAAGATGATGAGTGAATAATTGTAGCTAGAGTAACTAACCAATTTTCTGATTGTCCATCGAAAATAGATTTTGTCCCTTTATGTGAGAATTACTGAATCAGCGATCGCAAATCCGGTTAATCTGGCAAAATATCCCATAGATCTGGAGAAATTAGTCATAATTTAATTACCAATAATGCTGACTTTGACCCAACGTTTACCAGCAAATCCCAACACTGTAGTCAGCCACAGCCTTTTCCTGACAGCCCAGGAACGCACGCGCAGCAACTACCGTTTTGAGACGGAAGAAGGAGAAGCTTTGTTGTTGCGACTTCCCAGAGGGACTGTATTGCGCGATCGCGATTTATTACAATCAGAAAACGGTATCCTAGTCAGAGTCATCGCCAAACCCGAACCTGTACTAACAGTAACCGCCAATAATTCCCTAGAATTAATCCGAGCCGCCTATCACTTAGGAAATCGCCACGTAGCTCTAGAAATCACTCCCACATACCTGAGATTATCCGCAGACTCAGTTTTACAGGCAATGTTAGAACATTTGGGATTAGAAGTAACCGCAGAAATTATGCCCTTTGAGCCAGAAATCGGAGCTTATGGGCATCATTAGAGGCTCCAGGGGCAGAGGACACAACTTAAAACTCAGAACTTTTTCCTTAACTCAAAACGTAAAACTTTCCCAGTGTCCAAATATGATGGATAATCTAAGTTTGCTGCATTTATTACAAATTACCAATACAGCCTTACCAGTGGGGGCTTACAGTTATTCGGAAGGATTAGAAAGTTTGGTGGAAACAAAGGTAATTTATGACCAAACAACTTTGAAACATTGGCTAGAACAAGAATTGCGTTATGGTGCGATTAGAATAGAAGCGGCAATTATGCTCAGAGGTTACAGAGCGACAGAAGTTGGCGATTTAGAAGCTTTAGAATATTGGAATAATTGGACAAAAGCTGCCAGGGAAACAGCAGAGTTACGAGAACAAAGCTGGCAGATGGGTCATGCTTTGCGGCGGCTACTAGAAAACTTAGAACCGCAGCTTAGTAAAGAGTTTAACAGTTTGAGTCAGGGGACGAATTTTGCGATCGCCTTTGGAATAATCGCCGCCCACTGGGAAATCGAGCCATCAGCCGCCATTTTAGGATACTTACACAGTTGGGCCACCAATTTAATCAGTGCTAGCATCAGACTCATCCCTTTAGGACAAACCACAGGTCAACAGTTATTGTCCAAATTACACAGGAATATCATAGAAACCAGCAGCGAAATTTTAGTCCTAACGGATGACGACCTGAGTAGTTGTGGATGGGGATTAGCCCTATCCAGTATGGCCCACGAAATGCAGTATAGCCGATTATTTCGGAGTTGATAGTTGTAAAAGTTCTCACATCTTCGCCTAAAATTGTGGCAATCATGACAGATAATGTTATTTAAGGCAAAGTTTTGCCGATTCATGTACTGTCCATTCTCATTCGCTCATTACAAGGCACTTCGTACCGTAGGGCATACGGGAACTAACGCCTCTGGAGATATCGACCTCTGCTTAGGTGAGGAAACTCCTCTGGGTAAGCCGAGTCGTGGAAAGAGGAAGCCCAAGAAGTGATTCTTTGGAATCCCCGTGCGTTCACGCCGGGGAGGATGTCAA
>JBAVZX010000504.1:0-2022 GCA_049589015.1 Phormidium sp.
GTTTTGGCTTGCGATCGCGTTGGTTCCGGTCGCATGGCTGAACCTTCAGAAATTATCGCACATATTAAAAGTTTATTACACACTAAAGGCAAAAAAGATTTAAGCGGAAAACGAGTTTTAATTAGTGCTGGGGGAACGAGGGAATTTTTAGATCCGGTGCGGTTTATTGGTAATCCTTCTACTGGCAAAATGGGATTAGCTTTAGCAACCGCAGCTTTGCATCGAGGTGCGTCAGTAACCTTAGTTCATGCACCGATAAACGGAGAAATTCCGTTAGGTGTAAAAACTGTGGGCGTGACTAGCGCCGCCGAAATGCAAAAGGCAATGTTAGAGCATTTTTCTAGTGCTGATTTAATTATTATGTCAGCAGCAGTGGCAGATGTAAAGCCTGCGAATTATGTCAGTGAAAAGTTACCGAAAAAATCTCTACCAACTGCTTTAGATTTGGAGTTTGTTCCTGATATTGTGGCAGAGTTAGGAAATTTAAAACAACCACATCAAAGGTTAGTTGGTTTTGCGGCTCAAACTGGGGATATTGTAACACCTGCATTGGAGAAGTTGAAGAGGAAAAAACTGGATGCGATCGCAGCTAATCCCATTGATAAATTAAACAGCGGTTTTGGCAGCGATCATAACCAAGCAATATTCTTAGATTCCCAAGGAAGGCAAGAAGAAATTCCCCCATGTTCTAAATTAGAAATGGCACATCTTTTGTATGATTTTGTTCAAGAGTTAGGTTAATCTTTTTAGCAATTTAAGGGGATTAAAAACATGGGTTCGACCAACAATTTAGAGTTATAAATATTAGATTGTTAAAGATAATAAATTACCTACTGAAAACAGTAATAATAGCAAAATATTGTTAGGTGGTTCCACTGATGACAATTTGATTTTGGCAAAGCCATGATCGGGTCATCTCCGTAAAAACCCTGTAAGTACGAAATGGCTATTTATATCGGTACACTCGGTAATGACTTAATTAATGGTTCATTATCCGAAGATTTTATCTTAGCTTTAGCAGGCAAAGATACAATTTTCGGTGGCAAGGGAAACGATGTAATTAATGGTGACGAAGGCAACGATCCAACAAAACAAAATCAGCAAAATAGCACCATATATGAAGGAAAAGATGATGATTTCCTATCGGGAGACGAAGGCAATGATACTTTATTTAGTGAAGAAGGAAATGATGTAATCCTGGGAGGAGAAGGAGAGGACATTGGATTTGGAGGGGATAGTAATGATTTGATTAATGGTAACGAAAACAATGATACTCTTCATGGTAATCGAGGCAAGGATACAGTAATAGGAGGTCAAGGAAATGACCTATTGCACGGTGGTCAAGATAATGATTTACTGTTAGGCGATCGAGGAAATGATACTCTTTCAGGAGACAAAGGCGACGATATAGTATTAGCAGGAATAGGTAATGACTTAGTATTTGGTGGCGAAGGTAACGATTTTCTCAATGGCAATGAAAACGATGACACCATAGAGGGAGGTAACGGTAATGATACGCTACATGGTGGTAAGGAGAGCGATCGATTATTTGGTGGCGAAGGCGATGATATTTTAATTGGTGATTTAGGGGCGGATACTGTTAGTGGTGGTGCCGGAAATGATATCTTTGTAATTGGTAAAAGAAATGATGTTCCGGGATTTCTGACTACTGGTGGAGTCAATATTTTTGATGCTGATTATTTTCTAGATTTTATTCTTGGTGAAGACGTAATTGAACTGGTAGGAAATTTACAATTTTCCGAACTAAACATTTTTGCTGGTACTGGAATATATGCTAACCATACCATTATTCAAGACAAAGGAACAACTGAATATTTAGCAATTCTCAAAGGAGTCAATCCTAATAGTATTAATGCTACAAATTTTCTGCCAATCACAGTTACTAAAGAAGCATTTCCAGGCAGCTTAGAATTTAGTGCTGCTAATTTTAGTGTTAATGAAGATGGTACACCTATTGCTTCAATTACCATAAATCGCACCAATGGTGACTCTGGTATAGTA
>JBAVZX010000505.1:0-8038 GCA_049589015.1 Phormidium sp.
GGGCAATGCCATCAGTCGTGGCAGAGACAATTCGTTCGTAACGCTGAAGGGCAATTTCGGCGGCTTTGCGATCGCTGATGTCGTTCAATACGCCAATTACACAATCTTGCTCATCGAGATAGGAGACTCTGGCGGAGAGTAACACCGTTTTAACTTCACCTGATCTGGTGCGAAATCTGATTTCAAAATTATCGATTCTTCCGTATTTAAGCAGAGAGGCATGAAAGTATTGTAAATCTGTCAAATCAGTCCATAACTGCATCTCAATATATGTTTTCCCGATCGCCTGAATTCGGGAATAGCCGAGAACTAGCGTGAAACTGTCGTTCACGTCAAGGCAACGTCCTTCTGCTAGGGTGGCAATCCAGGCTGGCTGAGGGCTATCCAGAAAAATCGTGGCGAACTTGAGTTCAGATTGAAGCAGGGCGATTTCGGCTTGTTTGCGATCGGAGATATCGATCGCAATTCCATGCCACACTAACTCTCCTGTCTCTCGTCGTTGGCAACGAGCACTCACACTAAGCCATCTAATTTTGCCGCTTGGGGTAATGATGCGCCGTTCATTCTCAAAGGGTTGCAAGGTTTTCAGACTATCAGCAACTGCTCGTTGAAACTCAGCGAGATCGTCAGGATGGGTCTGATTTAGAGCCCATGAGCCATCCCGAAGTAGATCGGCGAGCGGAACTTCATGAATTACCTCAGCAACAGGATTCAAATATTCATATTGAAATTTCCTTTGGGCATTTACTTTCAGGCTAAATATAATGGCTGGAGATGCCGCCGCAAGTTCTTGGAATTTGGCTTCACTGTGACGTAAGGCAGCTTCGAGCCGCGCCCGTTCGCTAATGTCCCGAACGATCGCGATTACGGCTTTCTGTCCTTGGAGGTCGCACACTTCTGCGGCAAGTAGTACAGTCTTAATTTCACCAGTCTTGGTTTGAGATAAAACTTCTATGTTATAAGCCGAACCTTGTGTTGCCAACAAATGTCTAAACTGCTCTCTTTCCTTCAGATTTGTCCATAAACCCAGTTCTAAAGCCGTTTGCCCGATGATTTCCTCACGAGAATAACCATAAAGTTCTAGCATCCGATTGTTTACTTCGAGAAACCGTCCTTTAGCATCGGTGATGCCCATCGGATCGGGACTGGCACGAAAAACTGTAGTAAACTTTTCTTCTGACTCTTCTAAGGCATTCTGAAGGCGATCGAAAGATTGTTCTAACTGATCTGCCATAACGTTGAAAGATTGCCCCAATTCTTGTACTTCTAAGATTGAGCTATGATTTGGCAATCTCTGGGTTAAGTCTCCGGCTGCAAGTTGCTGACTGACTCGATTTAGCCGAGTGATGCTAGTAGTAAATCGATGGGCGATAATTAATCCTGATGCGATCGCCATCGATAAAGTTAGTAAGCAGAGTAGGATAGTTGTCCGCGTATTATTCTGAATTTCGGTCATAAAATCCGACTCTGGAATCACTGTTACTACCAACCAATCCAAGCCGTACTTATCTTTGAAGGGTGTAACCTGCACAAAGTCCCAATGATGATTAACCTTCAAACTCAGTTGTTTGGCATCTTTTAAGTTATGAAAGCTGCCGAATTTTTGAAGTAGTTGTTGAGAAACTCTTCGTGTTAGTTCATCCTGACTATTTACGGCTGGTAAGCGAGTCGGTTTTCCGTTAACATATTTCGTTCCTGTTGCTTCTGATAATACTGAGGTAGCAATTAGATTGCCCGATTTATCAATAATGAAAACCTTTCCTGTGGGAGAGAAACGTAGCTGATTAAGAAAATTACTAAATTCAGCCAACAAATAGTTGCAGGTAAAAAGTCCATGAATTTTTCCCGTTGCATTATAGACAGGGGCAACAGCTATTATTTGTAAATTAGGTAGGACTCGACCAACAAATACGGGTGTCCACTGCTGTTTATTAACAGCTTTTGCTTGACGATACCAGGTCAGCTTACGAAAATCATCCTTAAATGTATAAATAAGTTTTTGCGGCTTGCCCTGCGGATCAACTAAATAATATCGACGTTGGTTGGGAATAAGTTTGTACAAATAAACTGTTCCGATAAGTAACTTTTTACCTGTGAGATCCCTGGCTAAGTTTTGTTTTTGGTGTGAATTTATCCGTCCATACCCAATACCGTCTCCCTGTTCACTCCAAAATAGGATGCTAGGAATTGATGGGTTTAAGATTAACTGCTGCCACAGGTGTCGCCGTAGTTGTTCCGGGTTATTCAGGTCTAAAAATCCTTGCTTTACGGCTAAATGATTGCTTTCTACGACTTGTTGGGATGGCTGCAAATAGCTGGTGAGGCGATCGCTTACCCGTTCTGAAGTCTGCCGCAATAATTGATCTGCCAAATTCTTTACTGATTGTTGTCCACTGCGGTAGGAAAGATAACCTACCAGTGCCGTTGCTCCCACAGTTTGCACCACAAACGGAATCACCAACAGCCAACGTAGGGGAATTTTTGTTGCTGAAACCTGAAAGCGTTGCAAAAAAAGCAAACGGGGCAATGCCATAAACAGTAGTAAAATACTCTAAGAGAATATAGGTAATCAGTATTACAACAATTTTTTATTTTCTATATTTATAAGGATAAAACATTTAGAATATCTTTGCAATTAAGTTATCTATCGTAAGTTAGATATTTTAGTAATAAAAAGGTACGTTGTTGCGCTGAAGCGGTATCATGACATTGGAAATAAGTCAAACTCTAAGAATGATCAACTTGGTTGATAAACTTTACCTGGAGAGCGATCGGGATTAATTTCGATAACTAAATCTACTAAGTTGGGGTTTTGAACTAATGGTTTGATGAATAATTCTGGGTGCAGACTGCGCCAAAAGTAGGCGACAAATTGTTCAATAATTTCATCTGTCATTCCCGTTTTTCCAGATGCAATCATTTCTTGTTCTGCTTGTTTTCGCCATTGCAGGGAAAGCCGATAATCGACGGGATAAAGGACAATTAAGCGGTCTAAAAGTTGCCATAAAGGAAGGTATTCTTGAAGTTTAAAGTTGATGTCACGGGCGAAAGTGCGATCGCTCAAAGTTACAATTGGCTCAGGTGCGGAGTCGAAGGTTGTGGGATCGATCGGACGCACTCCAACAAACCAACCTTCAAATAATACAATATCAGCTTTTTCGACTATTTCTGGTGTAGTGCGATCGCCTGCACCTTGCCAAAGCGATTTATCAAATCGGGGAATTTCCACAGGCATTTGTTGTTGGCGTAATTGAGTTAAAACCTCAATTCCCAAATTAACATCATGAGTTCCCGGAGGGCCGCGCCAAATTAATCTAGGGTCTTGTTTTTGCAGTTCTTGTCTTTCCGAATAGGTTTTGTAAAGGTCATCGATCGAAAGACTTAGAGTTTCGTAACCTAAATGTTTTAAAATTAAAGTAAGAATTGCTGCTAAAGTGGTTTTTCCCGTACCTTGTCCGCCCAAAATTCCTTGAATTAAAGGACGTGGTAAGTTACGCCGCCAAGTTACTAATTGAATTGCCAAAGGTAGCCATAAATCCCAGAGAGTTTCTAGAATTAAAGGGCGACTGGTGAAATTTTTGTTTTGGCAATATTGGATAACTTGGGGGTGGAGTTGGGGGAAGAGGTCCGATCGAAAATCAATCAACTCTGCCACATTTTCCGAAGTAATCCCAAAAGCCTTTGCCCTTAACTCATCTGCCAAAGCCCGAAACTTTAGTTTTTCCCAGGAAGCTGCCGATAAACTATGATTAGAAACCCAATTTTCGAGGATTTCTCTCAATAATTCCCTGTCTACTTCTGCCATAGAATCAAGAACCAAGTTTAAACGCTTCAATAAACAAACTATAACTTAAGCCAATTTTGAGCAAATTGACAGACTCAGTGAATAAAGAGCGTTGTACTCCTGGCTTTCTGACGGTATAAAAAAATCTACTATATATCTCAGAAAATATTACCAAAAGTGCAGCAGCTGGCACATCCCATAGAGCAGATTGTCCTGCTTTAGTGGAAATAGCCGTTCCCAGAAAAAAGCCAAATAACAAACAAATTAATTGTAGTGATAGTCGTCGCCAAGGGTTGCTAAACCAACTACCGAGTTGATTGCTAAAAGTACCTACTACAGTGTTTAAACGAGTATTTTGCATTGTCAGAGATGATTTAAATCGAATTAAAGGTTATTTTATTTAGCTTAAATCTGTTTCCATCTGCGCGGGGATCTGTTATGACAAAATTATGGCCTCTTAAACCTAAAAATAGTTATATCTAAAAAACTATGAATCTACCAAAATGGCAAGTTTACAGTGTCTTTAGTGTTGCCTGTGTATTCTTACTTGTGGGATTGATCCTAAGTCGGTGGCAAATTAGCATCACTGTTGAGCAAACACAGCCGCAAGTTTCCCCCGTTTCCTTATCCAGTCATGATCCCACTCCCAGCGAGTCAGTTGTCAACAACCAACCTCCGACAAAATTTAATCCACCCGCAACACAGTTAAAAACTCCTCCGAAAGCCTTACGTTTGAGTAATCAAACCGATTATCCCCTAAGAGTCGCCTTTTTACCAAAGCAGGTAGGAGCGAGAAAACAGCAGCCTGGTAATGTAAAACCATCAGTGTACGGTGAACCTGGACATTGGGACTTTGCGCCCCAAGAAGGTGCTAGCAGTGGATTAGTTCTCTCCTTACCCCAAGGAATTGTACAGCTAGAAAAGGGAGATGTTCTAATTGCTTTTGCTCAAGATGGTTCCGGGCGCTACTGGGGTCCTTATGTTGTGGGCGAAACATCTTTACCTGTTTGGAATCGCCAAAAGTCGGAATGGCAGTTGATTTTGCAACCTTGATTTGAAGGCCCAGGGGCAGAGGAGATAACTTAAAACTCAGAACTTACTCCCCAACTCAAAACTCAAAACTCAAAACTCAAAACTTTCCTATCTCCTCAACTCCTTGTCGCTTTAACCAAAATTCACGATTTCTCGCTAAAGTAAGTCTGGCAATAAAACTGAGCAGGATTACTTACCGACGGTTAAAGGCGGCTTGACTCTCCCCTGGCTAAAGCCGAGGGGATTCTAAGAAGTTGTTCCGAATGGGCCTAAAGCCACCATTCTCCACTTCTCCAATTTAAGAAGGTTAATTCTTCTAGGCTGGGTCAATGCAGCCCTAGACACTCCGGTAAAACCATTGTGCTTACTTTTTCTGCCGATATTTAGCGAACCATTCAAGTCACTGTTAACCAAATGTCCATCCTTTGTCCGATACAATCCCCGCTTAATCCGCTTGCCAGAGAACTGGTAAGTAGACGGATTGTCGGCGTTGTAAACAGGAATATCATCACCATCAACAGCGCTTGCCTTGCTAGTGTAAGACTCTTCCTGTTCAGTGTAAATCAATCCGTATCGCTCGCACATTGCCTTCAACTTAGAACCCGAAGTATCAACACAAGCAGCGAGATTATCGACTCCCAAATCAATACTAATAGCACTATCGTTTTTAACTTCTACAGGTTCGGGCTCAACTTCACTGATAAACTCAACCTCAAAATATCTAGCGTTGTATTTTGGGTGAATGCGAATCTCTTTAAGAGATTCATAATTAATTCTTTTGGGGAAATTAACCCAAATTTCTCCATGTTGTTTTTTGAAATCGTTAGACATTGGAACTCTAAATTTACCATTCTTAATGGCAAGTCTAGGGGTTTTCGGTTGAGCTTTCCGAGTTGTCCAACCACAAGGAATTATCAGCAAGAAATATCCATCTTTAGGCAGGTAGTTAGGAAGTTTCACTTTCTGCTGATAACTTCCGTTTTTAACTGCACTAATCAATCCGTAGAAGCTTTTAAATGTTCTGTCTACTACTTTGAGTGTTTGTTGTGCAATGTCTGTATTAAGAAATTTGTAATTCTCATTGGTTTTGCACAAATGGTAGGCAGATTCATAGCGCAAATGTTTATGCTCCTGAAAAAAGTATTGCCGCACCGTATACAAACCTACGTTGTAGAGGTTCTTACTCAATCGGCACAACTCACGCAGAGCAACAAATCCAGACTTATTCAGTTCTCTGATTTGGTTCTTTTGTGTCAGGTACATAAAATAACTCTCGCTATAGACTTCACTATACAGCGAAAGTATAATCTAGTCAACAAAGAGATACTGCGGGATGAATCCCGCCGTGTCGTTTTTCCTCCCCTGGTTTCAAACCAGGGGTTTCCTTTCCTCCCGTGAGGTTTTTGATGAAACTGAATTTTGAGCGCTTTACTATTCCTTTGCAGAAGTATTGGGAGACGCATCCGAAAATGGTGTGGTTATTCTCGATTTTGTGGGTGTTGTTGATTGGTTGGCTAGCCTTTTTTTGGCATTTGGGCAGTGTTGGTTTAGTGGATGAGACTGAGCCTTTGTTTGCGGAAGCGGCGCGTCAAATGGTGGTGACGGGTGATTGGATTACGCCTTATTTCAATGGTGAGACTCGTTTTGACAAACCAGCTTTAGTTTACTGGCTGATGGCGATCGCTTACCACACTATCGGTGTCAACGAATGGGCGGTAAGACTCCCCTCTGCTTTGTCTGCAATGGCTTTAACGGCTCTCGGTTTTTATACCCTGCAACGTTTTGGTTTTCCTAGCCTACAGGGGAGCAGGGGAGAGGAAAATTCAAAACTCAAGGCTTTCCCAGTACCCAGTACTCAGTTCCTTTCGGCTTGGATTGGTGCGGCTTTAATTGCGTTAAATCCGATTACAATTGCTTGGGCAAGAACTGGTGTTTCTGATATGTTGCTGAGTGGTTGTATTGGGACATCTTTGTTGTGCTTTTTTATTGGTTATGCGGCAAAAGATGAAAGTAATTCTCCTGAAAATTCGAGAAGTTTCTGGTTCAATATTTCACCTTGGTATATAGCTTTTTATGTTTTAAGTGCTTTGGCGGTGTTAACTAAAGGGCCTGTGGGGATTGTTTTGCCAGTGATAATTATTGCTGGTTTTGTGATTTATTTGGGGAATTGGCGGGAGGTTTGGCGAGAAATGCGCCCGGTTTGGGGTAGTTTGATTTTTAGTGCGATCGCTCTACCTTGGTATATCTTGTGTTATTTACGCAATGGCAATGATTTTATCGAAGCGTTTTTTGGTTATCACAATGTTGAACGGTTTACTCAAGTAGTTAATCGCCATTCTGCACCTTGGTATTTTTACTTTTTGGTGGTGTTGGTTGGGTTTTTCCCTTGGTCGATTTATCTGCCTTTGGCGATCGCTAAATTGCGGTTTTGGCAAGTAAAAAAATGGCGAAATTCTGCCCGTTCCAGTCAACTTGGTTTATTTGCTTTGGCTTGGTTTTTCGGGATTTTTGGCTTTTTTACGATCGCAGTGACTAAATTGCCCAGTTACGTTATCCCATTAATGCCAGCAGCAGCGATTTTGGTGGCGCTGTTGTTTAGCGAACAAATATCTTTTGTGATTTCGGAAAAGTTTCTGATTACCAACAAGGAGAAGTTCCAAACAAATAAAGGTTTGTTTTGGAGTGGGATTTTCAACGTAGTTTTATGTATCGCTATTGCAGGTGTCCTCCTCTATCTTCCAGGTATATTGGGATATGATCCAGCTATACCTGATTTGCGTCAGTTATTAGAAAAATCTGGTTTAGCAGTCAGAGGTTTTTTGATTTGGGGAATTACTGCGATCGCCCTAGTTTTTTTACTCCAACATCGTCGCCGTTTACCTTTCTTAGTAATTCCCAATTTTCTGGCATTTGTAGCTTTATTAATTTTTGTACTGACACCTGCCTCTTTTTTATTGGATGGCGCAAGACAAATGCCTTTACGTCATTTATCTGCTGTAGTCAGACAAGTAGAAAAACCTGGGGAAGAGTTATTTATGATTGGCTTTAAAAAGCCCAGTGTGGTGTTTTACACGCAACGAAATGTCGATTATTTTGAAGGTTTTAACGAAACCTTTAATTACATAAGAAAAACCTCTGCTGCTAACCCAAATCGCACTTCGGTTTTAATCCTCAGTCAATCTAACCAAGTCAATCACGAATTACTCCAAACTACTCCCCATC
>JBAVZX010000506.1:0-3292 GCA_049589015.1 Phormidium sp.
GCATTAAGACAGCGAATCCTCATTGGGAGGAAGAAAACTCATTCCAAGATGCTTATTGACTGATGAGAACTGGTTGATTAAATTGTACTAAACTTTCGGCTCGCAGGGGGGTTGACAACCAGAGAGCTTGACTAAATAGCCAAATTCTTTACTAAACTTATTTATAGAACATAATTAAGCGCTGTCATGTTTAATACTTTGCCAATAGCGATCGCTTCCAGTGACGTAATCAAGTGGTTGGATAGCAACCCCGTAGTTCTTCGCCTCCTTGACTGGTTTTTTTGGGGAACTAATCACCCAATCTGGGGTTTAATTATATTGTTGACAACATTAGCGCTACTATGGAATTTGTTTAAAGGTTTTAGTGATTTGGTAGCAATACTTGCCAGAGAAATAATGCAATTACCAATGAGGTTATTGCGCTTTACTTGGCGAGTCAGTAGCAAATCTATCCAGCAAGTTGGCAATTTAGCACTTAAACCATTCCGGGGGACAAAACCTACTGAAATTCCTGCTTTACCTCCAGCAACTTCTCAACTAGTCCAAATAGATAAACAGCAAAGATTAACAGAAATTTCCCATAGATTGCAAGAGATTCAAAACGAGCAAAAAGAACTTTTACAAGAAGCATCTTTAATTTTGGATGCGGATAAAGTAAATGTAGAAATTTCCCCAAACTTGAGGTAAAAGATAGCCTCAGAAAAATGTAATTTTACCAGCAAGCAATTTAACGAGTTACTTTTTGGTTTGCAGACTGCGGATAAATTCGACCGCATCAGGATTTTGCTTTGCCCATACCTGACGTTGGGCATTAATTTTATCTAGATGAGATTCTATATTATTAGGTGTAATCAAAACACCGAAATCAGTAGGCACAGTTTTTTCTTGATAATTGAATAAGCGATTAAGAATCAAATTACCCACAGGTATAGTATAGTGAGACACATCAGTGTAATTTTTCATAATTACCCGATCGCTATACTTTTCAGTTGTGATACTGTTGTAGCCAGAAAAGTCCCAAACAGGTGCAATTTTCACAATTTCGCGTTTCCATCTTTCATACATTGGCCAATTGCCAGTTGCCCGAATATTTTCCGAAAATAATACATGGATGGGTGAGATAAAGATTTTTAATTCTATACCTCGATCGCGGCAAGTTTTAACAACATACTCGAAATCCTTTAAGTAATTAGACCCAATAGAATAATTATGTCTGGTAAGGAATAGAGTAAATGTAGTAATTGAAATAGGCTGGTTAGGAACTGCTACATCAACCATGCCATTCACAAATAAAAATTTCTGGGAATCTCTAGAATTATGCAAAATTGTAGAGATGCTGTTGATTAAAGCATCCATAGACAAAGTTGAGTTTAACAAATCTTTCGGTAAAATGCTACTTTTTTCTAATCTATCTTCCGAAAAATCAGGAGTATTTTTAGCATCAAGGTAGAAAGAGAAGTAATCAATTTCTAAGACAACTAACTTTAAGTCAGGTTGATTAAAAAGCGCGTGTTGAAAGTAACGCTTCATTTCATACATATTTGCCGAATTCAAGCCCAAATTATAGCTTGGTTGGTAGCGATTCAAAGCTGGATGCTTGGGATTTAAACCGACATAAGTTCTCGAAGCACCTAACAAAACTGTTTGTGGTTTAATTCGAGTAAGATCAACAGCTTTGAAGAGTCTGACTTGGACAACTTTCCAGGGTTTGGATTGATTAAATCCTTGAATTAACGGACTATTAAACACCCCGTATGGATCAACAAGGATATTAAATAAAGAAATAGATGCCAAAATTAACAAAATTACCGTAATTAAAACTGCATAAAACCGCGAATAAATAGTTTTCATTTTTGCTATTTCTCTTAAAATTGGAAGTATAGAAATTCTGCAACACGGTTCAGCGAAAGTAAACAAGCAGCTGCCAATAAGCCGATACCAATTGCCCATCGCTTTGTCGGCTTAAACCACTGCATTATTTGCTGAGTATTGGGCAACAAAATAGCAGCTAGTAGAACCATGATCAATCCTAATGAAATATTGGTAGTAGGGGGAAGAAAAGTTAATTCATGCCAAGGTTTAAAATGTACTCCTAAGTAAGTTAACCACGAGAAAATACCTTGAAATTGTTCGGGTAAAATAATTCCTTTTAAACCTGCCATTGCTTGCAAAATTTCCACCCCATCTTTTAAATTATGGGCGCGAAACAGTACCCAGCCAACTACTACACAAATAAATGTAATTGCCCAAGCCAGTAGTTTAGGCAATGGTATATTAAGTTTCCGCCACCAGTGGTTAATGCACAAATACATTCCATGCAAACCGCCCCAAATCACAAAAGTCCAACCTGCACCATGCCATAAACCACCTAACAGCATTGTAATCATTAGATTGATATAGCGGCGAATTTCTCCTTGGCGATTTCCCCCAAGAGGAATATACAAATAATCCCGCAAAAAATTAGATAAAGTAATATGCCAACGTCGCCAAAAATCACTAATTGAAGTGGCTTTATATGGCGAATTAAAATTCCAAGGCAAATTGATATTAAGCATCCAACCCAAACCGATCGCCATATCCGAATAACCAGAAAAATCAAAATACAATTGTAAGGTATAACATAGTGCCCCAGCCCAGGCTTCGATAAAAGTAACATCGGCTGCATTTTGAAATACTGGTTTTACATAAGGTGCAACATTATCTGCAATTAAAACTTTCTTGGCTAAACCCAGAACAAAAAGTGTTAACCCCCGCACCATATTTTCATGGAAAAAGCCGAAATTTTTCACGTTTTGAAACTGGGGAATCATCTCCTTATGGTGCAAAATTGGCCCAGCAATCAAATGTGGAAAGAAAGTAACGAATAGGCTATAGGTTGGTAAATTATATTTGTTTGTTGTGACGTTACGGTAGCTATCCACTAAGTAAGCGGTTTGAGTAAAAGTGTAAAAAGAAATGCCAAGGGGGAGGACAATTTCAGGTAAAATCCAGTCAGTACCTAGCAATTGGTCAAATGATTGTAAGAAAAAATTGGCATATTTATAATAAGCTAAGAAACCAAGGTTAAAGGTAATTCCGCTAAGCAACCAAATTTTAGATTTTTTGCTAGCTTGTTCAGCTTTCTCAATGTTTCTCCCAACGACATAATTAACACCAATTGAAAGTAGCAACAGAGGCAAATAAGCAATACTCCAATTAGCGTAAAAAAATAGCGAAGCGATTAATAGCCAAGCTGTAGCTAATTTGAAAAAGCCAAACTTACCTAAGCTAAAAAAGACCAGGAGGGTAATTG
>JBAVZX010000507.1:0-3660 GCA_049589015.1 Phormidium sp.
GAACAACAAGCTCGTCATTTCCGCGACTTTAGCTTGGCTAGTAAGGAATGAGGAACCGGAGAATTTTTGATTTTCGATTGCTAATTCAATCGTCTAAAATTCTCCTCGGTTTCCTTGTTAATTGAAAATTCGGCACTCTGAGCAGACACAATTTGGTTAGAGGGAAAAGTCTTTCTGAAAACTTTCTCTGGTCATTGGTTGGGTAATTTCTAAGCCTTCTCCACCCAAAGTTTCTAAGGGTTGTCCATTGACGGAGAGGAACACTTTGGCTTTAGGGTTTAAACTAGTGGCAGTGTAAATCACTTGTCCCAAACGCCCAGTCATGGAAGCAGTACCACCACCCGAAGTAAATTCTGGAGATAAATCAACGGTAATTGTATCTTTGTCTACCTTGATGCTCCGCAGTTTGGTTCCTTGGGGAATGGTTGAGGAGGGTTGGTTAGTCGCAGTAGTGCTATTTGATTGAGTTAACAAACGGTTAAAGGTTTGTTCTAAAATAGCAGCTTGGGTTGTGGCTTTTTGCTCAACAGTAATTGGACGAGCTACAAGTTCTAATTTACCTTTTTTATCTTCTACTAAGTAGATTTGTGCTTTTGTTGTTGCGGTTTGTGTCTCTGGTTTTGGGGTTACGACAGCGTTGGTAGGTTGAGTAGTAGGAACAGTAGTTTCGGGACTGTTAGGATTACAACTGGTCAAAACCGTGCCGCTACTGATAGCTAAAAGCAGAATTGCGATCGCTCCCTTTGCGCCTAGAGAAAGCTGACGAATTGCTGGGCGCTGTTTCATAAATTTAGTTTACTCCTTTGGTTTTACTTGTGGTTGTACTTGGACAAAAGCAGCTATTTCCAATTTGTCTTGATTCACTTGAAAATTTAATATTCTGGCAGTAATTCCTGATTGTTGCAATTTTTTCAAATCCAACTCATCAATAAAATTTTGCGCTAAAGCACCAATCAGAAATTCGGGAATAGTATTTTCGTTAATTGAAACTGCTGGGGAAATTAATTCCAACTGATGTCCATTGACTATTCTTAAACCTGATTCAGCAATTATTGCTAACTTTTGTTCTGAGTTAGATTGCTCGGTTCTAGTTCCTGCTTTTTGCTGGAATTCTACTTGAAATCGTAAGCGATTTTCTGGCAAAAATTCAATGCGAGGATTAATAATTTCGTAGGCTTGTATTTGTTGACCACCCATGTTACCTAAAAAGGTACTACTTAATTGTTGTAATTGTTGTGAAACTTTGGGTGATTTCAAGAGTTTATTTACATCCTCTTGAGTTAATACTAATCGAAATGCAGCTTTGGCTGGTTGGCGTAAAGCTGCTAATGGCGCTACTTTTCCTCCCCTAAGTGCTTGAATATCTACATTTACAGGATCGGTATCTAATTCTAAAACAGCAATTCGAGCTTCTGGAGTTAACCAAAATCCTCTTCCCGCAACTCTTACCCTTTGTACTTTACCGCCAATTAATTGATAGTTGGGAGCGTTATCAATGCGAACTTGTAGCTGTTCTACTCTTTGAAATCTTTGGCGAATGGCATTTTCAGCAAAGCGATCGACAAATACGCCTACTGATCCAAGTACACCCAGCAATGCTGATAGAAATATGGTGAGAAATTCCATAAAGTTAAAAGAGTTTAAGTTAATTAGTTCGTTGTAAGCACTTAAGTGCTGAAGCGCTGAAGCGCTTACAACAGACCTTATGCTAGTTTGTTCGTTGTAAGCATTTTAGTGCTAAAGCGCTGAAGCGCTTACAACAGACCATTCAAGCATTTAAACTGCTGGAACTCAACCGATCGCACTCAATTTTTCACTATTTCTGAATTTTTTCGTCTATCCACTGTTTCAGGGTTGTTACTACTTGATCAATAGGGATTTCTTGAGATTGATGAGTCGCACGTTCAACGATTTCGACTTTACCATCTTTGAGCGATCGACCTGTGACAATTCGATAAGGAATGCCAATTAAATCGGCATCTTTGAATTTTACCCCAGCCCGTTCGTTGCGGTCATCTAAAATTGTTTCAATTCCCGCTTGATTGAGTTGAGTATAAAGTTTTTCAGCTACTTCCATTTGTTGAGAATCAGTGATATTGGGAATGGAAATAATTGCGTGATAAGGTGCGATCGCCACAGGCCAAATTATCCCATCTTTATCGTAAGATTGTTCTACTGCTGATTGAGCTAATCGAGATACACCCACACCATAACAACCCATAATTAAAGGTATTTCTTCCCCTTGTTCATTAGTGTAGGTTGCGCCCATTGCTTTAGAATATTTTGCCCCTAATTGGAAGATGTGACCAACTTCAATTCCCCTAGCACTATCGAGTTTTTGATTAGGATCGTAAATGGCACGATCACCAGGCTTTGCTTTACGAATATCGACCCAATGTAGGGAACTTGTTTGTATAGTACCTGGAGACTTATCAGCCATAGTCTGCAAACCTTTTGTCGATCTCCAATTCGCACCTACTATGTGATAGTCCTCTTCATTAGCACCCGTGACAAAATTTTCTAAAGTACGCGCTGTTTCATCTCCTAACCGCAAAAACTCAGAATCAATCTTTTTATCAGGACGAATAAGATCATCACTGATATCAGGCCCTATATATCCCAAAGGTAAAGATTTTGTTGCCCATTTCTGTTGAGCTTCAGCGTCTGGAACGCTGAGAGTCAAAATAGTTTTAGCTCCGTAATTATCTGCCAATTTTACTAATTCATTCTGTAACTTCACTTCATTTACTTCTTGGTCGCCTCGGATACTAACTAGTACTAAAACTGTCATGCCATTGTCATAAATAGCTTGATAAATGAGATTTTTCACCACTTGAGTAGGAGAACATTCCAGAAATTTACAGAGTTTTTCAATGGTATTTGTGCCTGGTGTTTCTAATTTTTGATATTTCTTAAATTTGGATGGACTAGCATCGTCAGGTAAAGAAACAGCCTTTTCTACATTAGCTGCATACTTACCATCTTCCGTATATAAAACCTCATCTTCTCCCGCTTCTGCTAATACCATAAACTCTTGAGAACCGGAACCACCGATCGCCCCAGAATCAGCTTGAACGGCGCGAAAACTTAAACCACTGCGCCGCAACATATTGCTGTAAGCTTGGTGCATATCTTGATAAGTTTTCTTTAAACTTTCCTCATCAGCATGGAAAGAATAACCATCTTTCATGATGAATTCTCTACCCCGCATTAAACCAAATCTAGGGCGAATTTCATCGCGGAATTTAGTTTGAATTTGGTACAAATGTAGAGGTAATTGGCGATATGAACGAATCATATCTTTAGCAACTGTAGTAATTACTTCCTCATGAGTTGGGCCTAAACCTAATTCGCGCTTTTGGCGATCGGTCAGCGCAAACATGATACCCTCAGCTTTAGTATAAGTATCCCAACGACCAGATTCTTTCCACAATTCCGAAGGTTGTAATTGTGGCAATAAACATTCTTGTGCGCCTGTAGCATTCATTTCTTCGCGGACAATTTGCGAAACCTTTTGCAACACGCGCCACATTAAGGGAAGATAAGCATAAATCCCGCTACCGATGCGACGAATATAACCTGCGCGGAGTAATAATTTATGGCTGGGAATTTCTGCTTCGGCTGGATCTTCCCGCAAGGTGACAAATAACATTTGAGAGA
>JBAVZX010000508.1:0-1863 GCA_049589015.1 Phormidium sp.
GATGAATTCCACCGTCAGCAAGCCAGACAATTGGGTGCTAATCTTTGGCTAAAAAAACCAGTCAAATTGAATGAACTATTGTGGGCGATCGCCATTCAACTCAACAAAACCAGTGAAAAATAACTTATTTTAAATCAAGGAAACCCAATGAATAAAACTATTAATACTTTAGCCACATCTACCTGTATTTGCAGTCAGCCTCACGGGGTTAATCGCCGTCATTTTTTGAAATCTTTACTATCTGGAACTGTAGCATTTACTATCCTGCAATCTGCCTCACCTGCTAGAGCAGAAACTCATCAAGCTAAAGCTTTAATTCTCAGTTGTATTGATTATCGATTTTTGGCAGCAGAACGCTACTTTTTATCCCTGAAAAATTTGGGTAATAAATATGATTGGACAGCCTTAGCAGGTGCTTCCCTTGCTCTCGCTGGATTTCCTCACCCATCTGATGCTGAAGCATTTTGGGATCAATTAGAAATATCTCATCACCTCCATCATATCGAAAAAGTAATCATTATTGACCATCAAGATTGTGGCGCTTATGCAACTATGATTGATCCAAATTTGAGTCAAGATCCAGAACGAGAATTGCAAGTTCATAGAGATTATTTGAATCAAGCTTATTGGTCAATTCGCAAACGTTACCCAGACATGGATGTAGAGCTATATTTTGCCCCGCTCAATAATCCTGAAATTCAGCCCATTTTACCAATTGTTGAAAGTTAATATACTAGGCATTTAATTGATATTAGACGATGTTAACAGGTATGAATCAAACTGATGATATCAACTCACTCCGACGTTTTTACGGACAAGGAATTCATTTGTACACTCAAGGATTAATCTACCAGGGATGGTTGCTGATTCCAGTAGATTGGGGAGAAAATTCTTACACGATTTCTTGCTTGTCTCCCAGTGGAACTCAATACATCGAGTGGTACAACTATCGCAGTCTAGAAGATGCAATTGCAGCAGGTCGCGATTTGGTTGAAAGCTTAATTAAAGAAATGACTTCTTTTAAAATCCGACCTATATAGCGATTGAGAAGATGGTAGGATTGTATAATTTCTTATGGCGTAGGAGCCTGAATTTGATGGGATTGGTCACAGAATGCCAATTTGTAGGCTGTTTGTGTTTGCCAATCGCACTCCCATCGGGCATATTTAGGCTAGTAGGTAGGAAATTTTAGTCCAAAATCAAAATGCCTAATTCAATTACTCTACATGAAGAAGCGATCGCTTGGCACAAACAACTCTGTTTTACCCAAGCAGAAGAGAAATATAAAGCAGCTTTAGAATGTGAACCAAATAATGCAGATATCCTCAGCAATTTGGGGATGTTATATTATCACTCAGGTAAATATCAGGAAGCTTTAGAGCTAATTGATCGCGCAATAGAAATTAGTCAACCAAAAGCACTTTACTATTACCGCTTGGGTTTAGTTTTGGCAAAAAAGGGTAAAATTACCCCTTCTATTCGTGCTTATCAACAGTCTATAAGCATCGATTCTAAATGGATGGGAAGTTATATAAATTTAGGAATTCTCCTATTTGAGCAAGGAAACCTTACGAGAGCAGAACATATTTTTGGACAGGCGATCGCGATCGATCCTAAACATATAGAAATCCATTATTATTTAGGTAAAATATTAACGCAACGCCACCTAAATGAAGCAGCAATTCTCGCGTACAGAAAAGCCCTTCAGATAGAACCAACAAATTCTGAGATACTTTACGATTTAGCCAAACTATTTCAAGCCAAAGATGGCGCAAATCAAAATCAAGCTAATCTTTATTTTGGCGATGCTTATTTTTATCAAAATAACTACGAAACAGCTATTAACTATTATCAATCTTTCCT
>JBAVZX010000509.1:0-3071 GCA_049589015.1 Phormidium sp.
CCTATGGATAGAATGCCCAAAAACACGGACAAGTTTACTATATAGGGCTTGCTGAATAAGTCTGTTGGTGGGGGTAGTTACTTTTTACTTTTATTCAGCAAGCCCTAGCTAGGTTTTTTTAGTCATAAAACAGTTTTAATCGACGGCTATGAGGCTTCCATCGCTATTCATACCAGCAATCTGATGAGTATTCTGATGCCAAACTCCTATAATGAACAATAGCAGCGCTAACACCATAGAGAAAGTTATAAGCTTCTTGAATCATCTCGGATAAGTGCCTGATATTTATATATTGTAAGCCAGCCAGGGGATTATTTCCCTCTTTGTCTTCAGGATATCGGAATGAGAATGATTGTCCATCAAGGGCGCTAAAATCATTAACTATATGCTCAATAAGACCTTCTTCTTGTGTTTTTTCTTCGTCCGGCCAAAGCTTTTCAATAATTTTCTTTACTTGCCCCCATAATATTTGCAAATCATGTTGTTTGGGAAAGTCTTGCCCTTCATTTAATAACAACCATCCTTCACGAATAATTTCTTTAAAACGAAGTTCCAAATGCTGCCGATACAGAAAGACAATTGGATAAACAAGAGTATCTTGCCCTGTACCGTTTTCAATAACGTGCTTTACAAGAATATCTGCGCCATTGTAATACCCCTCAGCCATCACATCAAAGCCATGAAAGCAGTTGATACGGGCATTATTTATCCAATCAATATCTGAAATAAAAAGCCCTTTATAAGATTGGTTATTTTCAACCATTTCAATACTCCTTATCTATAAACCCACCCGAACTCTTTAGTTCAGGTGGGGCAATCTCTACACTATTGTAGCAGCTAAAAATTAACTCGATTTAACCGTCAACAACTCCTGCGGTAACCGCTTAAATGCCAAACGTTCATTTTCCACATCGACAAAGATGGTATCGCCATCAGTAAATTCACCACGCAAAATTGATTTAGCAATTTGAGTTTCTAACTCTCTTTGAATTGCTCTCTTTAACGGACGTGCGCCATAAACCGGATCGTATCCTACATCCGCTAAGAAATCTAATGCAGAATCGGAGAGTTTGAGAGACATTTTACGATCGCTCAACCTCGCAGACAACCTTAACACTTGCAATTGAACAATGTGCCGCAATTCTTGTTTATTCAAACCGTGGAAGATGATAATTTCATCAATACGGTTGAGAAATTCTGGACGGAAACTATTTCGCATTGCTTCCATCACTCTTCCCCGCATTTCATCATAACGGGAATCATCGCCAACAACATCTAAAATGTATTGCGAACCGATATTACTCGTCATGATAATTACAGTATTCTTAAAGTCTACTGTATGACCTTGAGCATCAGTAACTCGTCCATCATCCAAAATTTGCAACATGACATTGAACACATCTGGATGAGCTTTTTCGATTTCATCAAACAAGATTACTGCATAAGGACGACGACGAATTGCTTCGGTTAATTGTCCACCTTCATCATATCCAACATACCCTGGAGGCGCACCAATTAAACGGGAAACGGCGTGTTTCTCCATATATTCAGACATATCAATTCGCACCATTGCTTCTTCGGTATCGAACAAATATGCTGCTAAAGCTTTCGCTAATTCGGTTTTACCAACGCCTGTGGGACCGAGGAAAATAAAGCTAGCAGTAGGACGATTTGGATCGGCTAAACCTGCACGAGAACGGAGAATTGCATCAGCAACAGCTGTTACTGCTTCATCTTGTCCAACTACTCGTTTGTGCAATTCATCTTCCAAATGTAGCAGTTTTTCCATTTCAGATTCTACTAATTTACTGATCGGAATTCCTGTCCATTTGGAAATAATTTCGGCGATGTCTGATTCAGAAACTTCTTCCCGCAACAGTGATTTACCACTACTTTGAGTTTGGGAAAGTCGAGTTTCTGCTGCTGATAATTTGTTTTGCAATTCGATTAGTTTACCGTATTTCAATTCGGCGGCGCGGTTTAAATCATAATCCCGTTCTGCTTGTTGAACTTCTAGGTTAACTTTATCGATCGCTTCCTTAATCCCCTGAATCTCAACAATAACATCTTTCTCAGATTGCCATTGAGCATTTAATGTGCTTTGTTCTTCTTTGAGATCTGCCAGTTCTTTTTCTAATCTTTCCAACCTTTCTTTAGAAGCTGCATTGCTTTCTTTTTGCAATGACAATCTTTCCATTTCTAGTTGTAAGATTTTCCGATCGACTTCATCAAGTTCTTCCGGTTTAGAAGTAATTTCCATCTTCAATTTTGCAGCAGCTTCATCTACTAAATCGATCGCCTTATCCGGTAAAAAGCGATCGCTAATATAGCGAGTAGAAAGCGTCGCCGCAGCTACCAAAGAACTATCAGAAATCTTTACCCCGTGATGAACTTCGTAACGTTCCTTCAAACCACGCAGAATAGAAACCGTATCTTCAACACTTGGTTGATCGACATAAACTTGTTGAAAACGTCGTTCTAACGCTGCATCTTTTTCCAGATATTTACGATATTCATCCAAAGTTGTTGCACCGATACAACGCAACTCACCACGCGCCAACATTGGTTTCAGCAAGTTACCTGCATCCATCGCACCTTGACTTGCACCCGCACCAACAACGGTGTGAATTTCGTCAATAAACAGAATAATATTACCTTCAGAATCGGTAACTTCTTTTAATACTGCTTTCAGACGTTCTTCAAATTCACCCCGATATTTAGCACCTGCAATTAATGCTCCCATATCTAGACCAATTAACTTGCGATCTTTCAAAGATTGGGGAACATCTCCGCTGACAATTCGTTGTGCTAAACCTTCCACAATTGCGGTTTTTCCTACCCCCGGTTCACCAATTAAAACGGGGTTATTCTTAGTCCGACGGGAAAGGATTTGAATTGTGCGGCGAATTTCATCATCGCGCCCAATTACTGGGTCTAGTTTACCAATTTTTGCCAGGTCTGTGAGGTCACGACCGTATTTTTCTAATGATTGATATTTACCTTCTGGGTTTTGATCGGTCACTTTTTGACTACCTCGGACTTGTGCGATCGTACTTTTCAGTTTAGCTTCA
>JBAVZX010000510.1:0-12799 GCA_049589015.1 Phormidium sp.
AAAAATTGAATAATCCGTTGGGAAGGAGCCGCCCATTCTGGATCAAAATCTGGTATAACTAGATTTCCTGCCTCAATTTCCCCAAAAACGAACCGAATAAATTTGAGCGAATAATAAGCCGTGAAAAACAGAATAATCAGGAAGATTAAATTGGGTATGTAATTGACAAATCCCAAAACCACCTGGCTAATTGCGTTAAATATGGAGGTGAAAATTATGGAGGCTATAGGTTGAGTCTGGGGGAAAAAGGAAAGAACAGCGTTAACATAAAACAGCGCGATTGACCCTAGAATGACAAATCGGCTGAAGGTAATTACCCGCATTAAGAATTGAGTAATTTGTTCCGGACGGAGTACCTCTTTACTACCAATGCGAATTGTTCTAGTATATTTTGCCTGTAATTCGTTCACCTTAGTCGGAAGAAAACGGAAGAACCTATTAATTAAATTCCAACTAATAACCAGCAATAGGGTTGCCACTCCTGCCGCCAGTAAGCCTAGAAGCAACTGTTTAAAGATCTCGCTATTGAGGAAGTTCATCACATTGCTGCCGAGGGAATCAATAAACGAGACTTGAACTAGTATGTTCCCATGTGTTAATGCTATGATTCCTTGATTAACAGGTTCTGGTAAACCTTGATTTATCACAGTTGCACTGACTAAAGGGGCGATCGCTAATATAATTATTGCCATTAACAAAAGGCTGATAAAACGTTTAGTTGTACGGGAAAGTCGGGGTTTCATTATGTCCCTCTATTGACAATTGAGGTTTTCAGTTTTAAATTATTTCTAGATATAATACCATAAATAATTTATGGGTAAAAATTTATCGGTTTAATTCAAAATTATGAAAAGTTTTGGGCGAATCCCGCATTTCTCAGACGATAGTTGTTAGAGGTCAACCACCGCCAACGATCGTAACTACTTCTAATTTATCTCCCTCCCTCACCTCTGTCTCTAACCAAAATTGCCGATGCAGAATTTCTCCGTTGTACTCTACAGCGACTAAACGGGGATTAAAACCTAAATGGGTTAATAAGTCGGGTAGTAACATTTGAGAAGGACAGTTACGGTTTTCGCCGTTTACCTGAAGGGTGATTTGATTAGTCATGAGATTGGGGTAAGTGCGATCGATAATTGCGTAAGGTTTGCACGCGAGTTAGCTGGGAGATAAAGTACTGAGTAACTAAAGTCGGCTGTTCTGCTTGCATAATTGCTCTGACTACAGCAACTCTATCTGCTCCTGCTGAGAGTACATCATTTAAATTACTCGGATCAATGCCACCAATGGCAAACCAAGGCAGATTCGCTTGTTGGGCAGCGTAGCGGACATATTCTAAACCTGTGGCGGCTTTTTCGGCTTTGGTGGGAGTTGAATAAACTGGCCCTACCCCAATATAGTCTGCACCTTCTGCGATCGCTCGTTTCATTTCCTCTGGATTTGTGCTTGAACGTCCAATGATCCGATGTGGTCCAAGTAGTTGCCTTGCTGTGGCGATCGGCATATCCTGTTGTCCCAAATGTACCCCATCAGCATCCACCGCTAAAGCTAAATCTACTCGGTCATTCACAATCAACAAAGCTTCATAATGATGGCAAAGTTCGCATAGTTTACCAGCAATCTCAAACCGTAGGTCATCATTTGCCGTTTTATCCCGGTACTGAACCAAACTTAACCCACCTTCTAAGGCAGCTTCCACAACAGCAAACAAATTTTCTGACGCAGACGTTACCAAATACAAAGAACTCTGCAATAATTTTTGTTGCCGTTGATAACCTAACAAATTCGTCTCTAAAATGTAGGCGCGATAGCGCATTTGTTTAAACGCGCTTCCCATCTCCCCTAAGTAAAGCTTGCCGTATTCTTCCAAAACGCGCAGCGCTTCTTGTACCCGACAAAGATTTGCTTGTAAAAGTTGCCCAATATTGGCACGACTTTCTTCTTGGGGATGAGTTAACTCAGTGCCCACATCTCCCAAGGTATCGCGAAATGCCCGCAACTCCGGGGTATGCCATTTGGCAATTTCTTGGCGCAGCTGCTTGCATTCTGCCGCCAACTCGCTACTATTAAGACCAAACCGACACCATTCCTCAACAATTCTTAAACCTTCTCTGGCGCGGTCTAAATTAGCATCTAAAATACGGCATAAGGCTGGCTGGGCTTGTAAGGGTAACTCTGCTAATAATAACTTGGGGCGATCGACCATCGGAACAACTCCATTAGTTCATTAATCTTATCAAGAAGTTGCGCCTTCAACTTGTTAGCGTCAAAATTTAGTCGGATTGGGTGCAAACAAAACATAATTTTCTCATTGTTAGCAGGAAAATCAGACTCCTTTAAGTAATTAAATTTTGCTTTAAGAACTGGTAAACCTGATATTTGCAGTTTAATCTTTAGTACTCTCTGAAATTTTAGGAGGACAGCTAGCTGTGAATTTACCACGCCACTGTCAATATTCAACGAAACCTCCCATAAAGTTCGTCAAGGGTTATTTAGCGGCTAATTTTAAGCCAGTAACTCTTAAGCACTCGCTGAAAATCAGTTTAGGACTTGTTACTACAGTCCTCCTTTGTTGGGAAAATGCCGGAGTAGGGGCGGGGTTTGTAGTTAATTCTTCTACTGCGATCGCACAATTATCTGCTAAATCCACCCAGACTTTAACATCAAAGCCGCAAGTAGTTGAAAGTTTCCCCATATCACAAACCGAGTCAACAATGACTCAATTATTTGTCAACCCGACCGCAGGTAATGATACCACTGGAAATGGTAGCGAACCCACTCCTTTCAAAACAATTACTCAAGCCTTAAAAATCGCTAAGGAAAACACCGTTATTTACCTTGCCCCAGGAACTTACAGCGAACAAAGCGGTGAAACTTTTCCCCTGCAACTAAAATCTGGCATTACTCTCCAAGGAGATCCTCCAAGCAAAGGTCGTGGTGTCATTATTCGAGGCGGTAGCTTATTCATTAGTCCTACTTTCGCCCGCCAAAATGTTACCATCCTCGCCGCTAGCAAATCAGGCATCGCCGGAGTCACAGTTACTAACCCTAACATCAGAGGTTACGGTATCTGGATTGAATCTAGTAGCCCAGTAGTGGCAGATTGTACTTTTATTGGCAATAGTCATGATGGAATTTCCATAGCAGGTAATAGCGCCCCCTTAATTCGTAACAATTACTTTGCTAATAATGGGGCAAATGGCATGACTATTTACGGTTCTTCTCGCCCAGAAGTTAGGGAAAATGTGTTTGAAAGAACTGGATTTGCTATTAATATTGGTCACAATGCTACACCCTTGATCGCAGGTAATCGAATCTCCCAAAATACTGATGGAATTGTGATCCAAGGTAAAGCTAAACCAATTTTGCGCGGTAATATTATAGAAAGCAATAGTCGAGATGGTTTAGTCGCGTTAACTGAAACTCTCCCAGATTTGGGAACCGCCCAAGACCCAGCTGGTAATATTTTCCGTAATAATGGTCGCTATGAAATTAATGCCGTAAATACGGTACAAGTAATTTCCGTCTATGGTAATCAATTAGCTACTAGGCGGTTAGCTGGACGCATTTCTTTAGATGGTAATTTAATTCAAGTTAGCGCTCCTCGTAGTAGTTCCCCAACTACATTTACTAATGATGGCACAGCTGTACAAATTGCGGTTCCCGCACCCGCTGCTAGAAAACGCCCTGTGCGTCGCAGCAGAAGGCGGGTGAGAAGAGAAGTTCGCCGCCCCGCTGTCACCGCTAGAAGTACCCCAACACCAACACCAACACCGCAACGGGCTTTACTTCCCCAATCGGGGATTCAACCAGATGTTTTACCAACTGCTAACACGACATTTTCTCAGGTAAATACTAATAGTTTGCCCCAAACTAATCAAACTGTTGGGGCATTAAGTTTACGTTACCGTGTGGTTGTGGAAGTGCGAACTGTACAGGAACAAACAAGGCTTTTATCTTTAGTTCCTGGGGCTATTCGCACTATTTCTGATGGCAAAGTAGTTATGCAAGTGGGGGCTTTTAGCGATCGCTCCCAAGCCGATGCAATGCTAGAAAAAATTAATCGCAATGGTTTATTAGGTGCGATCGAAGAAATTAATTGAACAGCAGGGCAAAGGGAAATTAAATTTTCCCCTCAAAATCTATACTTCGCCATTGAAAACCTTTGTGGCTGGCCCAGTCATGTAAACTCGTTGTTCCACCTCTGACCATTGAATTTCCAAAGGGCCACCTGGTAATTCTACTGTAGCTTGGCGATCGCAATTAAGAGTCAACACCCCCGCCACCAAAGCCGCACAAGCACCAGTACCACAAGCCAAAGTCGCACCCGCGCCTCGTTCCCAAACCAACATTTTCAAATAATTTCGGTTAACTACTTGAATAAATTCCGTATTTGTGCGTTGGGGGAAAACAGCATGATGCTCAAATTGTGGGCCAATTTCTGCCAACGGAATCGCCGCCACATCCTCGACAAAAGTAATACAGTGAGGATTCCCCATACTCACACAAGTCACATTCCAAGACTTTCCCGCCACTTCCAAAGGTTGATTAATCACCTTTTCCCCAGCAGCAGCCAAAGTCGTCGGAATTTCCTGCGCCAACAGTCGCGGTACACCCATATCCACCGTTACTTGACCATCATGACGCAACTGAGGCGTAATCACACCAGCTAAAGTATGAATGCGGTAGCGCCGTGATTCAGTTGAGCTATCTTCCAAATCAGCGATAAACTTAGCTAAACAGCGGATACCATTGCCACACATTTCCGGTTCAGAACCATCAGAATTAAAAATCCGCATCGTGTAATCTGTGCCCTCCTGTCCCGGTAAAGCAAAGATTACCCCATCTGCACCGATTCCAAAATGGCGATCGCACAACTCCACCGCCGCCTCTGGTGTTAATAGTGGGTCTAATGAAGTACGATTATCAATCAAAATGAAATCATTTCCTAAGCCGTGGTACTTACTAAACTCAATTGCCATTACAATTACCTTTATCCTTTGTTATTTGTCCAAAGTCCTTTATCATTAGTCACTTGTCATTCGGATCAACGTTGACACAATGACTAATCATAAATTACCAATCAGAAATTAGATATGACTAGTGGATTTGATACTAATTTACCTAGTGTACGGCAAGTACAATCAATTATTAAAGCTCAAAAACGAGTTGAGCTAAAGCTGTTAACCGGAGAAGTTCTCAGCGGAGTACTGCGTTGGCAAGACCAAAATTGCATCGCGATTATCGATGATAGTAAACAACAAACTTTAGTTTGGCGACAATCAATAGCTTATCTAAAAGCCTTTGATTAAAAACTAATCCCAGAAACCCAGTTTCTTCATACTATCCTTAATCCCAAACCTTGTACAGATAATGTAGAGGCGTTATCTATAACCTCTCTACATTATCTGTAATCAATCGGACATAATCTGAACTTTCACATTCAACCCTTAAATCGAAAATCGAAAATTTCAAAATTCTCGCCAATTATCCATTGGTAAATATTCTCGCAATGCTTGACTTTCTGCCGCTTGAACTACTGGTACAATTGGCATTGATATTTGCTCTTGTGGAATTAGAGATTGTTGTAATAATTTCAGTGGATGATAGCCACCACAAAGCAAAATTCTATCACCTACTTGGAGTTCGATATCTTCTCCCGGATCGCGAATAAACTTACCTTCCCGACGAATAGAGATTGCTTTTATTCCATACTGGCGTTGAATATCTAAATGTGCCAAACTTTTGCCCACAAACGGACTATTTTCTGGGATTAAAATCCATTGACAGGGAGTACTTCCCACCGGAACAGCCGCCTTACCTTTTGCCAATTCATCCAAAGCTGCTAACTCTTCAGATTGTCCCACAACTAATAAGCGATCGCCTTCCTCAATAGTAGTAGAAACATCTGGATAATCAACCTCTTCCCCACTCATACGACGAATCGCCATCAAGTTTATCCCAGCCAAATTCCGCAAATCCGCTTCCTCCAAAGTCATCCCCGACAAAGGAGAATTTGTCGGTAAAGAATACCACCGACTATTCATATCTTGAGTCGCCAATTCTAAATCACGAGAAACTTGAAAAGCCGATCGTTGCGGACGTAATTCCAAATAATGATCTTTACGAATTTGTTGTACTTGCTGTTCAATAGCCGCTAAACTCATACCCATGCGAGTTAACAAATGACTAACTAATTCTAAGCTAGCCTCAAACTCTGGTTGTACCACCTCCTTTGCTCCCAATTGATAAAGTAATTCGATATCTTTATCCTTATTAGCACGAACTACCACATCTAAATCTGGCGCTAATTCTAAAGCGCGGCGCAAAGCATTTCTCGTACTCATCGCATCAGGAAGATAAATTGCCATTCCCTTCGCCTGCGCTACTCCAGCAGTTTGTAAAACGTGCAAACTTGCCGCATTCCCATAAACATAAGAAATCCCCGCTTCTCGCAACTGTTGAATTTTACTTTCCGACTGATCAATTACAACTACCGGATAGCCACGTTGTTGCACCTGTTGTACCAAATTTCGGCCAACTCTGCCATAACCACAAATTACCACATGATTTTGTAAAGGCAACTCCGGCGCAACAGCTAAAGGCAAATCAGTCGGATCAAGAAACTTCTTCAACCAAGCAATTTCAAACAATTGAGGTACTAACCGCATCACAAATGGAGTTAAAACCAAAGTTACCGCAGTTGTACCTAAAATTAACAGATAAACCCTTCGGGAAACCAACCCTAAAACCTGTCCTTCACTAGCCAAAACAAAGGAAAATTCCCCAATTTGGGCTAATCCTAACCCAGCGATAACAGCTGTTTTCCAGGAATAGCGAAACAACCTGACTAAAGGAGTAATAATTAAGAATTTTCCTAAAAATACTAACGCAACCAATCCCAGAATTAATTCCAGATTATTCCAGAGAAAAACCGGATCGATTAACATTCCGATCGAAGCGAAAAACAGCGTTGCAAAAATATCTCGGACTGGCTCAACATAAGTCAGAGTTTGGTCAGCATATTCCACCTCAGAAATCATTAACCCAGCGACAAACGCCCCCATTTCAATCGAAAGCCCTAAATATTCAGTAAATAGGGCAATTCCTAAACATAAAGCCACTACACCTAGTAAAAATAATTCTTTGCTTTCAGTACGCGCCAAAAACCGCAGCAAAGGCGGAATTAACCAAATCCCCACTGCAACTGCACCCGCCGCAAATAAGCCAATTCTTAACACAGCAAATAATACAGCTTTTCCAATTGCTTCCGGTGGTTGGTCAAGGGCAGGTAAAACTGCTAACATCAAGCCTAATGCTAAATCTTGAACTACCAAAATTCCCAACATTACTTGACCGTGAGAAGTTTCGGTTTCGTTACGTTCCATTAAACATTTCAAGACTACCGCAGTCGAAGAAAGGGAAAGAATTGCCCCTAAAAACACCCCTTTCGCTGGTAAATTAGCCCAAGCGCCAGTAACTCCACAAACTACAACCGTAACTAAAATTGTCAGGATAATTTGTAGTCCCCCACCTCCGAGAGCAATTTTCTGCACTTTCCTGAGTTCTGCAAATGAGAACTCAACTCCCAAAGCAAACAGGAGGAAAGCTACACCAAATTGAGCCAGAGTCTCTACTTGAATTATTTCCTTAATTAATCCTAGTCCGGCTGGCCCGACAACCATCCCTCCTAACAAATATCCCAGCAAAACAGGTTGTCGTACTATTGCGGCTAAAAGTCCTCCCACCGCAGCCGCACTGAGAACTAAAACTAGATCAACGATTAACCTAAAATCTTCTTGCACAAGTTTTCTGAAAAAAGTATTAAGGTATATTAATTTAAGAATACAAACTTTTATCCGTATAGGGGAAGACAATTTTGGGAACAGGGAACAGAATAAATTCTGCAATTGTCTCCTCTGACATCTTGCACCAAGAGGCAGAGCCTCTGTTTCTCGTTTTCTCGTTACCAGGTTCAACCTGGTAACGAGGTGAAAGGAGGTTCTACCTCCATTGCTACAAGATCTGAGTCCTCTGCCCGTCTGCCCGTCTGCCGCCCTACCCCGCTACCCCTTGGCATAGTTCCTGATTAGCGGTAGTCTATAGTCCCAAAGGGAAGTGTATTAAAACTCATCATGAGTAATTGGCAAAGAAAAATTTTGGACTGGAAATTGCAGATTTTGCGATCAACTACAAGTTTATTCAGACGCAGTACTAACTCACCAAAGGAAAACGGAAGGGTAAATTTCTTTTCGTTTCTGCCAAAAGAACTCTTAAATAAAATTAAGGGAATTCCTGCTGGCTTATTTATTGGTTGTTTTGTGCTGACTACGACGATTTTGTTTTTAGCTGCACCTGTCATTGCTCAAAGGGTGCAGGTATCGCCAGCTAACCCCAAGTTGGGGGATACAATCTCAGTGGTGATTCAAGACGCATCTAAAGACGGCTCAAAACCTACGGTAATGATGGATAACAACAGCTATCCAATGTTTGCCATTGGGGGGAGTACTTATCGGGCATTTCTGCCCACAACGCCTTTAGATAGACCGGGAATTCGCCAAATTCAAGTGCAAGTAGATGGACAGGTCGAAAATCTCTCGGTGAATGTAAGCTCACGCACTTTCCCCACCCAACGCATTCGCATTGCTTCCAGCAGCAGCGGCGGACTCAAACCTACCCAACATGAATTAGACCGAGTAGCTGCTTTTCGCCAACTAGTCACCCCGGAAAAATATTGGAATAGCCCATTTATTCACCCGAACCGCGGTCGCCGGAGTACCGGGTACGGCGTGCGCCGCTATTACAATGGAGTTTTCGCTAAAGACTACTACCATCGCGGTTTAGATTATGCTAGCCCCCAAGGTTCGCCCGTATTCGCTCCCGCACCTGGTAAAGTAGCTTTGGTGGGAACAGTTTCCCAAGGTTTCCGATTGCATGGTAATACAATTGGCATTGATCACGGTCAAGGAGTAATCAGTGTATTTTTGCATTTGAGCCGCATTAACGTTCAAGAAGGAGATTTGGTGCAAGCAGGTCAAACTATTGGTGCAGTTGGTTCTACTGGTGCTTCCACAGGCCCTCACTTACACTGGGGTTTGTATGTAAATGGCAAATCAATTGATCCGGCACCTTGGTTAACTCAAACTATGGAATAGAAATCTATTTGTGAAGGAAACAGATGACTAATTCTCGGAATCAGAACCAAAATGTAGTAATAATGAGAATAGAATATAGCTAAAAAATCCTGATTCTGAATCACGAAATACTACAATTAGTTACTCAATGTGTCAGAAAAACAAACTTTTTGAAATACTGTTGAGTGCTTGTGTCAGAGTGAGGCAATATAGAGAGCTTGACTAAATCGCCAAATTCCTACTCATTCCTTATCAAACTTATCTATTTTGGAGAAGTTGCTATTGACAGGTAGGGTATCTATCCAATCAGACACTACTTGGGTAATCGTCTTGTCTTGGGCGGTGGCGTATTGTCTTAGGCGATTCAACCTTCTTAGGGAGAGACGAATCGACAATCTTTCACTCTTCTTAGATTTGGGTAAGTTTTTCGGAGCAGAAAAATAAGCTCGTCTAGCAAAAGTGCCTTGGGGAGCCATAGAGATGTTATGAGTATTGAAAAAATAGTTGAACAAGCTTTACAGGATGGTTATCTGACACCAGCGATGGAAGCGGAAGTGGCAAGGATCTGCGATACCGCCTCTGAACTTTCCATTGAAGAGTATATGGCGTTAGACCGACTGATGGGATCGCTATTAACTGGTGAAGTGGTGGCGGTACCGCGCAAGCAGTTTATTAATGTGATGGAAGAGTTGGTGCTTACAGAAGCGATCGCTCGCGTAGCCGAAATTGAAGCTAATAGTAACCAAGTATTAGATGTAGGTGATATAGCAGCTTATGCCTTAAACCGATTACCTCCCCTCTACGCTACCACTGAAGAAGGTGCTACCTATCAACGTCAGCGAGCGAAGGTAGAACTGCAAGATATTATTGCGGAGCAAGTTCGGGAAGCCATAAACCGTAACTTAGCTAAACCAGAAGTAGACTCCACGAGACAATTACTCGTTAAAGGTTCAAAAGATACTGTGGTGAAGCAAGTAAGTTCTTTATTACAAGCTTACGCCCCTACCTTTGAACCAAAACCCGATCAACCAAAACCAGAACAAGAATCTGGATCAAATCATATTTAGACAAATATCATGGTAAGAGCAGGAACTTCTCAAACAACAGTAGCGTCTTTCGGAATAGGACGTTATTAATCTGTATCTGTCCATGAGTCAATCAATTCCTGTATCCTGGTCTAGCGCTGAGGTGATGATTCCTCAAACGCAAGTGCAGCCTGTAGAAAAGCTCTCTAATTACGATTTGGTTTTGTGTTGCCAAACTGGTCATCGACCGCAACGTGAGGCATTCGCGGAATTGCTGCGTCGATATCAGCCCCATGTGGAGAAGATTTTATATCATCTGGCTCCAGATTGGCAGGACAGAGCAGATTTGGCCCAAGAAGTCTGGATTCGTGTTTATCGCAATATAAAGCGGCTTAATGAACCTGTAAAATTCCAAGGTTGGCTGAGTCGGATTGCGACTAATTTGTTTTATGACGAGTTACGGAAACGCAAGCGCGTTAACCAACCTTTGTCATTAGATGCACCGAGAATGCTCGATGATGGCGAAATGGATTGGGAAATTGCGGCGGATAATCCGGGCCCGGTAGAAAAGTTAACTACGACTGAGTTTTATGAGCAATTGCATAGTGCGATCGCAGATTTACCAGACGTATTTCGGATTACCATTGTATTAAGAGAAATCGAAGGTATGGCTTATGAAGAAATCGCCGAAATTACCGGAGTTTCTCTGGGAACAGTGAAATCACGCATCGCTAGAGCAAGACAAAGACTTCAGTCCCAATTGCAAAACTATTTAGATAGTTAATAAAACTTCAAAATGAGCCGATCGTCCCTAAACCAAGAGGCATGGGATCGTCAAGAAGCTAAAGCATCAACTACCGTAGGGCATACGGAATGTAAAGCCTGTGGAGAGTAAGTAAGACTCCCTGGTACTTGTATCAGAAAGCGTTGCTCGTTGAATCAGGAATCTCCCGTTACAAGTCAACCAAGACGGTGAGAGTGCCAAGATCCGTAGTAGACTAGCCATTACTCACCAAAGGGTTTCCTTACCCTCCTTTGATGGAAGGATTTGATATGACTCCTGAGTTTGAATCCCAAAAAAAACCACAGAATTCCCTTGGGGATTTGCCAGATCCCTGTCTGGGTGCTCGTGATATGGAAAAGCGCGATCGCTTTGAACTACTTAGCGCCTACTTGGATGGAGAGGTGAGTGCAACTGAACGCCAACAAGTAGAAAACTGGTTAGCAACAGATCCTAACATCCAATGCTTATATAAAAGATTACTTAATCTGCGTCAAAGATTACGGAATACACCAGTACCAGCTGCCAGCCAACCTGTAGATGTCACAGTAGATCAAGTATTCTCTCGGTTAGAAAAACGTCGCCGCAAACCAATTTTAGTTTGGGGCGGAACTGCGATCGCAGCGGCTTTAATTGCTGCTGTATCAGGAGTTTTCGGCAATCAAAATGCTTGGTCGCCCCAAGTAGCTAATTCCCCCGCTACACCTGACTCGGAAGCTTTGACGATCGCCTTAAGCGAACCCGTAATCCAAAGTCCTCAAGTATCAACTGAAACCTACAAATCTCCCCAATCTCCCGCAGCTTATCCGCACTCGGTTAAATAATTTCGACAAGGGGACTGGGGACTGGTGACTGGTGACTGGGGACTGGGGACTGGTGACTGGTGACTGGTGACTGGGGACTGGTGACTGGGGACTGGGGAAAACTTAAAAACCTGTCCAGCAACCGGAAGGAATTAGTACCCCGCCAATTTGTTCAACTTGGTCTAAAGTCATAAAATAAGCCCAAGCTAAACCTAGAGGTTCCCCTTCGGGAGCAGAGTAAACTTCTAATTGCTTGCGGTTATAAAAATTTTGATCTGGGGGACGCTGGGGGTCGTGTCCTTCTAGTGGGTCAAGATGTTGGAGAATATTTGGTGTATTAAAGGTTAGTAAATAACCTTGAACTATTCCTCCACCAAGAACCATTGCGGGATAACCTACAGGTAAAGCAAACAATTGACCTTTGACAGTAGCTTTGGTTGCTGCTACTACTTTACCACCACAGTAATATTGATAGTTAGACTCTCCAGGTTTGAGAGTGCCATAAACAAAAACTTTGACTAATTCTGAATCTGGTTGCTGAATCATTCAATTTTGGATTTTATATTTTCGATTTGCCTCTGGTCAAGATTCAGGTGAAATTCCATAGATTGCCAGTAAATCTCTGTCTGAATCTGTAATTTCACCTGGGAAAAAGTTCGGATTTTCTATTTCTTCCCATGAGTAAGGACTGTGTTTGGGAAAAATATCTATTCCGATTCCTGTTTCATCAATAGCTAGGTCAACTCCAGATGAATAAGCTGCATTTTTGGCATCATTGAGGAAAGGTTTTAAGCTGGGGTTTTCCTGAATTATATTTTTGATTTCATTTCGCTGTTCTCGAATTGTTCTAATCCAATTTCTCGATCGATGATTAGGTTGATATTGCCATTTTAATAAATGTCCAATGAGAATTTTTAACCGATTTACTAACTCTCTTTTTTCCTGTTTACCCAAAGATTCTATTTCCTCAATTAAATTCTCAATATCTAGATTGTCTATGTCACGCTGACGCAACAACTGAACTTGTTTTTGAGTCCAAGCGTAAAAGTCAGTATC
>JBAVZX010000511.1:0-4996 GCA_049589015.1 Phormidium sp.
GGGGTAAAGCCGAGATACGCGCAAAATAGGACACGACGTAAAGAAATGTAAAGAAACTCCTCGCAGAGGTAGGATTATGGGACTTTAAACGTCAACACTATCTCCTCATCCAACGCCTGCGGGACTACATCTAAATCAATCAGGTAATCCCCAAAACGCTTGATTTGACTGGTTAGATAAGGACTTAAAGCCGCCACATCAGAACGCATCAGCAAATAACCCTCACGTTGAAGTTGGCGCAACACCTCAGTTAAATCAACCGTGTTGTGAAACACCACCGCATTTGCAATCAAATCGTTGTACTTGATAATCTTCTCCTGTTCAGTTGGGTCATTATTAGCAATTACTCCCTCACCCCCAAAGAAAAACCATTTCGCAAAACCATGATAAGCTTCCACCTTATTCGTAACTGCCGTAATCTGTTGTCGTAGTTGCATATCCGAAATATACTGCAACAAAAACACCGTTCTCACTACCCGTCCCAATTCTTGAAAAGCTTGATATAAACGATTTTTTCGACTATAGTTCCCTAACTTCCGCAGTAGAATTGACGAAGAAATCTTTCCCGTTTGAATTGAGAGAACAACTCGTAAAAGGTCATGCCAATGGGTAGCAATTTTCGCCCAATCAATAGAATCTTTGAAAAGTGAATCAATATGTTGATAAACCGTTTCTTTATCAGGACGATAAAAAATTAAATCCTGCCAATTACGAATCCGGGGCATTAACTTAATACCTAACAAATAAGATAAAGCAAAAACAGGCGTTGATTGACCCTGTGTATCGGCATGAATTTTAGATGGTTGAATATCCGACTGATTCTTTAACAACCCATCAATAATATAAACCGCTTCCCAAGTTCCACAAGGAATAAAATGACTAAACAAGGCTACATAACTATCAGCAACATGATGATAAGCAATCCCGCCATAACCCCCGTAACGAATATGATACTCAGATAACAAATTCTGTTCGTATAAATCATACTTCGTTCCATCAGCAGCAGCTGACGTACCATCACCCCATAGCTTTGGCAAACTCAAAACATTGTAACGATTAATCACATCAATTAGTGCCGCATTTAATTTCTCAGCACTCACATGACGACGGTTAACAAAAGATAACTCTCTTGGGGTAACTACCCCTCTCATGTGACGTGCAGCTTGAGTTGGGCCAAGATTACATCCATAAGCAAAAGTAGTCAGTAAATAACGTTCGGTAGCCCGTTCCAACTTAGGGTCAGAACCAGAAAGCGGGCCAAAATGTCGCGTAAAATTTGTCCAATAATCAACATTTTTGAGAATATCAATTAAATTACGTTCTGGCATTCGTTCTGCAATAACTGCTTCTAAAGCCTTCACAGAAAGACTAACTTCACTACTTTTTGGTCGTTTTAATACAGGTTCTCCCAATTCATTAATTACTACCATTCGATTATCTGGATAACCTGCATCTACACTCGTAGCTGTATCGATAAGCCAAGATTTTAATTGCTCAACAAAACCACTAGCTGTGTTACTAAAACCGAGATTTTGACAGTATTCTGACACCAAAGGTTGACAGTCTGACCAACTAAGTAATTGCTCCCGATAATCAGCATAATCTGCTGAACCAAGTACGCAAATATCTCCAGACCTCAGTTCAACTGCTAGATAAGAAAAAACACAAACTTCAAAGTGACGACGAATCATTTTTTTAGGTGATTCAACCCGTCCAAAAACTAACCGTTGCCACTGTGTTCCCGCAAATGAAAGGTCTACTGTAGCTGGCAACCACTCCCCACGACGATGAGCATTTAAGAGTAAAAAATCCAAGGCTTTAATTAAAGTTTCATCTTGACTAGTAGCCGCAAACTTTAAAGCACTAATTAACCGGAAGAATGCACTACGATGACTTTTATAAAATTTCCAAATTAGTGGCAGATAGTTATTGCCACTGTAAGCATTAACTGCTTCACATTCATGCAAAAGTTGCTCGACTCCTCCAGCCGGAGTGAAAACGTTTTGTACCTGTGTTATCACTTCCGTATCGGTAGACTCATCTACAAATACTTGCAGCACATTCGTGAGAACTCCTACTAACTTTTCTGTAGTTTCTAGATGTTTCTGTCGGAGTTTCTCTAACTCTTCTTTCGCTTTGTTATGAATTGTTCGCATTCGCTTGAGAAACATGGAAACTAAATTGTCTCTCGCTTGCACCTGGGCTGCATAAATTAAACATAATAAAAGTGTAATTCGCTTGGGTTGCCCAATGTCTTTCAGTTCGGCAGCATCTAAAGCTTTGGCTTCAGCGGCAAAATGTTGAATTTTAGCACTGGTAATAGACTCTAAATAAGGTTTAACTTCCCCAAATGAATCTAACCAAATTAAATGTGTTAGTAAATCATTAAGGTGATTGCGAGTTGGACGGTTTGGTAATTGTTTGAGGTCATTATAAGGACTGCGAAGATGCACTGAATGACTCTTTAACAAGTTATCCAAACGCTCAATGTACTCCTGATTTAATCGGCTAATTACTAGCAGAAAAAGCTTTTGATTGACTAGATTTCTAACTCGACGTACTAAGCGGTCTAAGGTATTAAATCCGGGCAATTCGTAGCGGTGATGAATTAATTCATCAATTGCCACATTAATTAAGTCAGCCGGGTTGTCCATCACGCTGGCTGATTTATAAACGGTTGTTACCGCTAAGTGTCGGGCTGACTGGTTAAATTGGGTGACTTTGAGATACTCGCGAATGGCTGTGCGATGCCGATACATCGTCCGAGATTGTTCATATCCTAGAGAAACATCGGATGATAGGTGCAGACTGTTACGAATATGATTAACAAGGCTTTTAGGAATATCTGACAACTGAGGAAAATAACCCAGTCGCTGAAAAGCTTTGAGTAAAACTATCAAGTTTAAAAAGTGAATTTGACCTTGTGTAGCGGATAGCCCAAAAGCAATTTCAGCCGGGGTGGGAGTATAAATTTCAATTAGTTCTTTAGGGGTAAAATAGCGTTTAAATCTAGGGTAAGCGGTACGTTCTATAGAAGCCAATTTAATAATTTCTCCTACTTGATTACTTTCTTTTTTGGTTAGAAGGTTGATAAGAAGTTCCACAATTGGGACAGAATTTATGTTTAAAAGAATTCAGTGGTTCCCCACAGCTAGTGCAATGGGCGCGTAACTGAGTTCCGCACAGCAGACAGTACTTAGCCCGGTACAGCGTCCAAACTGAATCAGGGTCAGTTCCGGGTGTCCAGCATTGTGGACAAAACTTTCGGGTTTCTACCTCCGATATGGGTTGACCAGAACAGATAGCCTCTAAATACTCCATAGGAATGGAGAGGGCGGCGGCTAATCCGGTTTTGGTTTTTTGATTGAGCTTGGTCGTCTTACCCCGTTCCAGTTTGCCCAAGCTTTGCAAATGAATCCCAGCAGCAGTTGCTAACTGCTGTTGGCTGATTTGAGTTTCCTTTCGCCGTCTTCTGATGTAGTTTGAGAGCGTTTCATCAGGTTGGGGTGCTTTTTTGGGGTCAAGAGTGTACATAAAAATCTGTTTTTTTCCCGGATATTTAGTTTACATCTGGCAGAACTACAAATATCAGAATCTTTTAGCGAATAACTCAATTGACGATTACTTTAGCGAGATTAGCTACAGAGTTTTTAGAGCGTCGGGGGTTGTCTCAAAGTACCCAGCGTTCCTACGAGTTGACCTTGATGCCTCTGTTGGCCGAGTATGGTGGATGGTCAATAGAAATTATTAGTCGTCAGTTGTTGTCTGAGTATTTGGAAAGCTTGGCACATCTGTCAATTACAACTCATCACCGTCATCAGGCTATTATCCAAGCTCTGTTTAATTTTGCGGTAGAGCAAGGCTATTTGACGGTGAATCCCATTGCGGGACTCAAGCGGCGTAAGCCTGACCCTGGTAAAGAAGAGCATGATACAGACCAAGTGGTTCGCTACTTGAGCGAGGAGCAATTGTCGGTGTTGTATGAGATAGTGGCAAATGATACTCGTATACACGCTATTGTTCGGTTGCTACACCGCACGGGGGCTAGAATTGGTGAACTGTTGGCGTTAGATTTGGAACAGGTAGATAGGGTAGCCCGTAAGTTTCAGGTGGTGGGTAAGGGTAACAAGTGTCGCTGGTGCTTTTATAGTGAGGATGCGGCGCTGGCAATGTCAGAATATATCAAATATGAACGAGCGATTGGCGTACCTGCATTGTTTACGGCGCAACACTCGTTGACTGGGGAAGTGTCTCGTTTGTCCTATCGCCAAGCTCATCAATGTTTCCGTAAGTTAATTGCTCAAAGCCATTTTCTTAAAGGCGTTCGCCTCCACGACTTGCGACATACTTTTGCGACCGAAAGGGTGGGATTGATGGCACTTGAGGAGTTACGCGCTTTGATGGGTCATGAGAATATTCAGACTACATTGCGGTATCAAAAGGTAACTTCTCTTCGGGCTGAAGAAGTTGCACATAAGGCTTTAAATATTTTGACTAATTCTGAAAATAAATTGCTCTAATGGCAATATACAAAAAAATATACTTTTTCGTTGAATTTTTAATCGGTAAGTAGAGTAGTACTACTACTCTGCTTTCGGTGACTGAGTATTCGTGCCAGCAACGATTGTTACATTTCTTTACGTCGTGTCCTATTTTGCGCGTATCTCGGCTTTACCCCCATACGGGCTACATCTTCATCATCAATGTAAATATATCCGCTGGTGGGCTTAATCAAACGGTTGATGCAGCGAACCAAGGTAGATTTTCCCGAACCGGATAACCCCATCACCACGAACAATTCTCCTTGATTCACTGTCAGAGATACATCGGCAATGCCCAGCACATGCAAAGTAGCTTGCAAGATATAATCTTTTGACTTGCCTTCTCGAAACAGTTTAAGAGCAGCATGAGGTTTTTCTCCATAAATTTTGATGAGATGCTCAAGGCAAATTTTGGGTTTTGAATTTGTCATTGCCTGACTAGAGTCATAAGTAAC
>JBAVZX010000512.1:0-2410 GCA_049589015.1 Phormidium sp.
AAATTCCACCCAATTTTTCGTTTAACAAATTATCCACATCTTGGGCTTTTATTTCGCCCATATTTCCTGATAATTCGGCAACAATTGGTGGAGGTTCTTCCTGATTTTCTGAAGGTTGAGTAGATAAATTTTCTGGCTTATGAAATGTCCCTGCTGCAACTTCTTTGTAACCTGGAGATGTGGCCAGTTTACTATAAGTTAAATCAAATCTACCGCTATTGACAGCCCTGGCTCCATCTGCCCAAATAATCAATTTTGGCATTTGTTCTGGAGTAAGAATGCGGCGAATTAATAGATCGGCAATTTGAGCAGTTGCGCCATTAATTCCGAAGTTGAAAATTTCAACTTTCCCGTAACCTTGCTCTGCTAAAGATTTTTGCAAAATTGCCGGGTCAATACCACGCATCGCCCGAGAACTACCGACAATTAATATATCAGGTGGCCCTTGTTTCTCCACTTGTTTTTTGTAAATTGCCAATTTTTCATCGAACGGAACATTGTCAAAACTGGGGAAATCTGGCTGTTTAACCTTTAAGGTGACATTTTCCCCTTGCGGGTCTACCTTTACTTCAGTATCTCCTGGTTTTGTAAATCCCGTGGTATCAAAAATATTTTCTGCTTGGCGGCGTTTTCGCTGGCGAGATCTTCTGTTTCGCGGGCGATTTTCCTGAACTAATTCTGTGTTTGCTGCTGCTTGTTGTTCCGGTGTGAGATTTTCATATTTTTCTCGAAAAGCCGCATCATTTAATACCACCGAGTTTGATTGGGAACTGTCGGGAATTTTTAGTACACTACCAACGATTAAATCTGTACTTAAAGCCAACATAATTCCCAAAGCGCCCCAAACCAAAGCTACTTTTGCGCCGCTGTAACTGGCATTTCCTGGTAAAGCTAAGAAATTTTGGGTGGTTTCGCTGGGGGTGCAAATTTGCGCTCGCGTTAAAGTCGCATAACAAGATTGTCCAAACTTATTAACTCCCTCCTGAACTTTTTCGACTTGCGATTCTAGCCAACCTGGTGGTAAATCTTCTGTATTGGGAGCCGCACTTTTTAAAACAATTTCTTCTGGCTCAGGGGCAACTTTTTCGGTGACATAATGTTCGGTAGTGGCGAATTCGGGGGTACTTTCTGGAACTACAACACCACGAGCCGCCAAATCTCTCCCGTAAGTCCAACTCGGTTGTTTTTCCCCCGCCCGCCGACCGTAAACTCTGACTCCAGCAATGCCGGGAATTTGCAGTTCACCGATCAACTGAACTACGGGCGAACCTACTTGCTGTTGTAGCGGACAAATTAGGGCATCAGTCATGACGTGCAACAAATCTTCCCGCTGCCGTACTTGAATGCGAATCCCGCCTGTTGCTAACCGCCAATCAATATCTGTATTTAATAATTGACCTAACAAAAATTCCAGGGCTTCTTCATCGCCATTTGCTGCTAGAGAAACCGTAGACTTAGCTAATTGGGGATGATTATTAGCTGGTAAATCTAACCATTCTACCCAAATTGGGGTTTCGTCTAAATGTTCGTGACCATAAATAATTGCCGCTTTCAGCCCTTGGGGAGCCAAGGTGCGTAAAATTGGGGTGAGAATTGCGATCGCCTTATGCTTATCGGGTACAATATCCGGGCGAACGTTGTAATGTCCCTTGTGCAGTTGCTTAATTCTTTCCCAATTCGGCGTGGTGCAGGAAATATGCAGGGTTGACTCCTTAATCACCACGGAAATTTCCATGCCATGCTCTTGCGGGCGGTTGAGCAAGCGTTCGATCGCTACCTCATCCCCCCACTGCGCCCACTCCTGAAGCATCTCTTCCGGCGGCGTTAAATCCACCCGCAGCATCCAATCAGGAGACTCTTCCCCAGTCACCTGACTGAGAATTACCCCATCTTGGAAACCCTGCAAATTTAACTCCCGTAATTGTTGCGCTACGGGTGCAGCTAACAAAGATGGATCGGGACTGTAACGACTTTCGCAGAATACCCATAACCGCTGCTTCGGTGCAGCTAAATCTTGAATCTGAAAAGGATTTTCTCGTTTACTTTTTACCTTCACAGGTAGGGTTTTGGTGATTACTTTCACCGTCACCCCCAAATGACTGAGATGCTTAGTTAAATAACGAGCGATCGCATCTGCATTACCTTGACGCGCCTGACTTTCCCAATACTCAGCATCACCAACCTCAACTACCTGAGCATTAACCGTCTCTTCCTCTGTGCCCTCACTCACCGATTTCATGGTTAACTCTTGACTATTCTTAATTTGTGGCGCTTCCCTGGCATGGGTTGCTGTTGGCGATACCAACTCCTGAAACTCTAGTGTTTCTGTCCAATTGGGTCGTTTTTCACCCAACACCCGACCGTAAAGAAACACCCGGTTAATTGGCAGATGTTCCCCACTCAACAGGTC
>JBAVZX010000513.1:0-1598 GCA_049589015.1 Phormidium sp.
CCGCTAAACTAATCGTAATTTGGCAGCGGTGGAATTCTTGCTAAAATTCCCTTTTTCAAAACTTCGGGACGTTCTTGGTAAGGTACTATTCCATCAGGACTAGCATAGTATTGTTCTGCTAATTGTAGAATCGCTGGAGTACTTTCTAATGGTGGTAAGTCGCCAAACATTAAGGTAGTTTTGTTAGCAGCGGAAAAGGCGATCGCACAAGGTCGGCTACAGCCACTTAAACAGCTGACTGGTTCAATTCTATACTGCGATCGCAAATTCCATGCTACTTGTAAATCTAACAAGTTTTGCAGTAAATGATAACCGCCAGATTCCCCTAAATATTCGCGCTGACTAGATGAAAAGGCGCAGGATTTACAGACAAATAAAACGTGCTTAGTCATGTTTATTTACTTTGAACAACTTGCAATTAATATTAAACCTGAGAAATATTGCACCACAAAGAGCGCAATTGAGCAACAGTTTTCGGGGGATTTTGCCGATCGCGTAAAGCCATCGGTAGGGCATTCCAAATTTCTAATAATGTCGGCATTCCTAGTTCTAATTGTTCTAGCAAAGCAACATTATTAAATACTTGATCTGCTGAAGCCGACATTAGCGATCGCCCTTCATGCAATACAATTACCCAATCTGCCCAACTATATGCTAAATCGAGATCGTGAGTTGCCATCACAATTGTTGTACCATGATGATGAATGCGGTCTAATTCCTGCATTAAATGGCGAGTTTGTAACCGATCTAAATAAGCTGTTGGTTCATCAAGTAATAATAATTGTGGCTTTAATGCCATTACTCCTGCTAAAGCAACCCTTCTTTTTTGCCCTAAACTGAGATAATGTAACGGCTGATTAGCCAATTCTTGTAAATTAAAATCGCCCAAAGTTTGCTGCAATCTTTGGGCGATTTCTGCCTGAGATAATTGTAAATTACAAAGTCCATAAGAAATATCTTCTGCTACAGTTGCGGCTACTAATTGTTGTTCTGGATCTTGAAAAGCTAATCCGATTCTTTGTCGCCATTGATTGAGCGATCGCCCTTGATATTGCAAAGGCTCACCTTGCCAATAAATCACCCCGGCACTACAACGATATAAACCATCGGCTAGTAATAATAATGTTGATTTTCCACAACCATTATGCCCCAAAATTGCGGTTTTTCTTCCTGCCGGAATTGTCAAAGTTAAATCTACAATTGCAGGTTTATGAGCACCTGGATAGGTGTAAGATACATTTTCAAATTGCAGGAGTGATGAAATCATGGGCAAGAAAATCACCAGAATGTTAGCTCGAAAATAACTAATCCAATACAACCGCACAAAGATTCTAAAGCATAGCGTTTAGAGTATTTATAAGACTGAATTGAGTAAACTTGAAACTCTCCATTAAAGCCTCTTGCTGCTAATCCAAGGGAGAATTGTTGATAGCGTTGTAGCGATCGCACTACCAACTGTCCTGCCAACAATGCTACACTTTTCATCCAAAGTTGGCGAGTCCGATAACCGCCTCGTGCTTGTTGTGCTAGTTGCAGTTGTGTTGCTACATCCAGAAATAAAAATACAAACCGATACATTAAAAGCATTAGATCTAGCA
>JBAVZX010000514.1:0-2908 GCA_049589015.1 Phormidium sp.
GTAGTACTAGTTAATTTAGAGAGAGGAGATTATTTTAGTTTAGTGACAGCAGGAGCAGATATTTGGGATGGTCTAATCCGAGGACTTTCTCAAGGCGAGATTGTATCAGAAATAATTCAGCGTTACGAAGGCGATCGCGAAACAATAGAGCAAGCTACCAACAATTTTATAGCACAATTACAACAAGAAGAACTGATTGTTGTTGCTCCAGCAAATGAAGCAAGTAACGGAAATTTATCTAACAGTCAACCACAAGCAATTCCCAGCGCCGAAAAATTACCATTTGCACCGCCAAACTTGGACAAATACACGGATATGGAAGAATTGTTAGCTTTAGATCCGATTCATGAAGTTGACGAACAAATGGGTTGGCCTAGTGCCAAGGTATAAGCTTAATTATTGCTATAATTGGGAAGCGTTTGTCTCCCCAATTTTTTGACGATTAGGGCTTTGCCCCAGTTAAAATTAGTAAGTCTGTAATGAATTCAAATACTTTGAAAAACTCTGAAAATTTAAGCGAAACCGAGCAGAAAGAACCTCTAAATTTTTTCAACACCGTTTATGAATTATATGAAAAAGCTGAGGCTTCTGCGGGTGGTTTTATCGATCGCTATTATTGCATGGCTGGGTTTAAAATTCGGTTGCAGTTTGCAGGTGAAGCATTAATTTCTTATGTAATTCCGGCAATTGCACATTTGGAAATAGAACCAATTTCCGATCCCGCACTGACAGTTTGTATTTGGGATAGTGCCTCAACAAATACAGCTGCACCCCCTCCACCTCTGCCGAATTATCATATTCTCAAACGCGGAGAAATGCAGGAGTTAACTGACGATCGCATTTATACAAGTTTTCAATGGGGTGCTTATACCTTAAGTACTTTAGATCGCGATCGCAATTTGGCAATTTATTGGGTTGATAGTACGGAACACATTCCTTATTGGGAAACTGGTGCTTGTTTGCGGACAATTTTTCATATTTGGATGAGTCAGCAAAAAATTCAATTAGTTCATGCAGGTGCAGTAGGTTTACCCAGTGGTGGCGTGTTATTAGTTGGTAAAGGAGGATCGGGGAAATCAACAACTGCTTTATCTTGTTTGAACTCCGAACTTTTCTATGCCAGTGATGATTACAGTTTAATCACTCCCGAACCGAAACCTACCGTTTTTAGTATTTACAGTACAGGCAAAAAAAATGCCGACGATCTGGAAAGATTGCCATTTCTGAATCAGGCAATTAGCAATCGCGATCGCTTAGATTCCGAAAAAGCTGTTTATTTTTTAAACAACTATTTCCCGGAAAAGATTATCAAAAGTTTTCCCCTGCGTGCTCTTTTTATTCCCCGAATTACTGGCAAACCTAATACTACTTTAACCCCAACTTCTGCCGCTACCGGATTATCAGCATTGGTTCCCAGTACAATGATGCAACTCTCTGGTGCTGGTAAAGAAGCGTGCCAAATTATGACGAATGTAGTCAATCAACTCCAGTGTTACTATCTGGAACTCGGCACGGATATAGAGCAAATTCCTCAAGTGATTTTCGAGTTTCTCACCCAAGATCAATGAATCAGGAATAAAGATGGAAAATTCTCCTTTAGTCAGTGTCATTATACCCGTTTATAACTGCGATCGCTATCTAGCAGAAGCGATGGAAAGCGTACTTAATCAAACCTATCAGCCAATTGAAATTATTGTTATCGATGATGGTTCAACCGATAAAAGTGCAGAAGTAGCCAAAAGTTTTTCTCCATCTGTACGGTACTATTACCAACCTCAAAGCGGTGCAGGTGCAGCAAGAAATCATGGAGTTGAGTTAGCAGAAGGCAGTTTTTTCGCATTTCTTGATGCGGATGACTTTTGGGTAAAAGATAAATTAATTCAGCAAATGCAAGTATTGGAAAATGAACCGGAAATTGATATCGTCTTTGGACATATTCAACAGTTTCACAGTCCAGAGTTAAATGAAACAGTTAGAAGTAAAATTCATTGTCCCCCAGAATTAATGCCGGGATATCACCCCGGAACGATGTTAATAAAGCGTGAAAGTTTTTCGCGGGTAGGAAAATTTGAAACTCACTTGCAAATGGGAGAATTCATCAGTTGGTATTCACTGGCAACTGACTTGGGAATTCGGGCAAAAATGTTACCAGAATTGTTGATGTGGCGGCGTTTACATGAAACAAATTTAGGAATTCGTCACCGTGAATCGCGGACAGATTACGTGCGTCTGATTAAAGCTTCATTGGATAGGCGACGTGCGAAAAATTAGGATATTTTAAATTTATCTAGCTGCTCACAAAGGAGAATAATAAACAATGAATAAGCCAGCGAATTTACCGGAAAATAAATTTATTATTTTTGCCCAAATTAGAACAGGTAGTAATTTACTTAGAAATTTGCTTAATTCCCATCCAGATATTTATTGTGAGGGAGAAATATTTTGGGATGCTTCAAACAAAATAATTAAAAAAGTTACTTTTCCCTATCTTTACCTAAATGGGAGAAGTATAAATATAAGTCACAAAAAAATGAAAAAATATTACGGTTGTAATATAAAGATAAATCAAATTATGCAATATTCTAACTACACTTCTTTTTTAGACACTTTATATCAAAAAAGGTGGGAAATAGTTTATATTAATCGATTAAATATTGTGAGACAGGCTATTTCAGAATTAATAGCTGTAAATAGAGATATATGGATCGTCGATCGAGAGCGAGAATATTCCATTAATAAAACTTACATTAATTGTCAGCCACTCATGAAAAGGATAAAATTAAACAAGCATAATTACGATGAAGAGCAGAAAGTGTTAAAAGATGTACCTCATTTAAGAATTGTTTATGAAAATGAACTTTTGAATTCTGATAAACATCAAGACACCCTAGATAAAATATTTAATTAT
>JBAVZX010000515.1:0-2910 GCA_049589015.1 Phormidium sp.
TGAAGCGAATTACCGAAAAGTTTAAAGTGTAGGTTAAAGTTGGGTGGGCTTTGCTCACCCTGAATAAATACTTACAAGTAGCCGATGGAAGTAAATTAATTTTTATAAACAATTATTATAAAAGTATTATTTTAATTTCATAGTTTTTGGCCTTACAGAAATCAATACTGTCAAACCGCTTTGGATTTCAGTTGCAGTATACAGTATAATGATTAATAGTTCTACCTATTATCACTTTTCTAATCAATGTCTAGTTTTGAGTTTCCTAAGCAAAGTAAACATCAGCAAATAGGGCGTGTAGGTGAAGCATTTTTTGAATACTTTACAAATAGTGTTTTAGGATGGATCTATCGTCCAGTTCCTCAAGAATCAGACTTTGGCATAGATGGATATATTGATCTTGTTAATGATGGCAATGTTATAGGAAAGAGTATTGCTGTACAAATAAAGTGTGGTAACTCATATATTTCTAAAAAGTCTCCAGGTGGAATAAAATATGAAGGGAGTAACAAGCATCTAAATTACTATTTAAACCTACAAATTCCGATTATTTTAGTAGTAATAAGTAGTGACTGCTCTCAAGGCTTTTGGGTTGAATTTGATATTGAAAGAACTAATGATAGTAATTCTGGGTGGTGGATTGAAATACCTAAAACAAATAAATTAGACATAAATGCCAAGAACGCTTTTGTAAAATTGGCTGGTGAATCTGAGGACTTCTCTGAGAAAATACAACATTTATGGGCTATAGACAGAGGACTAATTAATACTTGTTCTCTAATCTTTACAATTCCAAAATCTGAAGTTTTAACTGGGAGTTTATCAACTCTCAATTCGGTGATCAAAAAATTGACGAAAAATAAGGAGATGACACTTAACAAAAGAACATCTGCCACGATCCTTTTGTCAGAGTACGATTCTGATCCTAGAGAACTCTATGAGATTCCAGAAGTACGTAGTTGGTTTCTAAAAACAATACTAGAGGGTATTCCTTGGTTTTATTTCCTTGCTCAGGATATGGAGATGAGTCTTACATTACTATTTTGCTGTACTTGTTCAGTTTCTTTTAAAGGCATTTATGGAAGCAAGCATAGCTTAGAAAGTAGTCCCGAAGCTCTGAAATGGTGGCTTGAGCATAACTTCCAAAATTTGAATACATTCACAGAATTGCATGGAATTCCAGATGAAATAAATAAGGAAATTTCGGATGGGATATTTGATTGGTCTATGAGAAATTTTAGTGATTAAACAACAGTTATCTAAAGAAGAAGAACCAACGTAGGTAAGCTGTGAAGCATTTAAATAGGGTGTAAGGATTTACTGAAAGGGAACAGGGAACAGAGAATACATGATTTAAATACACGACAGCTTATAACAATTCAAATGATATTCAGCTTTCGAGAAATTAACCGCTTAGATAATTTCACTCCATGCAGTAAATGAAGACGACTGAAAGAGGTAATTATTATGACTATTCGTGATAGTGCGATCGCCAAATTACAACAACTTCCCGAACCACTCTTACAGGAAGTGAGTGATTTCATCGATTTTATTACCCAAAAACATCTTGCCAAAACTGCTGAAAGTCAGAGTAATGAAAAGCTTGTCGAAGTAAAACAAGAAACTCAGCCAAAATTGAAACGGGGAAACCTATCTCGACTGCGAGGCATTGCCAAAACTTCAGCAGCAACAGATGATTCTGATTCCAAAGACAAAGCCTAATCCTATGAGATTAAGAGTTGCCCACACTCCACAATGTTCCAGTAAAATTGACAGTTTGTACCGAATACAATAGTATGCAATTATGGCATACACAATCATTGATTTATTTGCGGGTGCAGGTGGACTAACTACGGGATTTCACCTCGCAGGTTTTGAATCTTTATGTGCGATCGATCTAGAAGCAAAAGCTTTAGCAACCTATCAGCACAATTATCCTAAAACTAAAATTGTTCATCAGGATATCTGTAAAGTTGATCCTTCAGATTTGCGATCGTCCTTAAGCTTAAAAAAGGAAGAATTAACAGCATTAATCGGTGGGCCTCCTTGTCAAGGATTTTCTAGAAATATCCCTGCTGATTATCGCTGTCTTGATGATTCTCGTAATCAGTTATATCGGACATTTTTAGAATTTGTCAAGGAATTTAGACCTCATTTTGTGGTGATGGAAAATGTACCTGAAATTTTAAAAGCCTACAATGGTGTAATCAGGAATGAAATTACACAACAACTTGAAGCCCAAGGATATAAAGTTATTTCTGCATCATTAAATGCTGCAAATTTTGGAGTACCACAAACTAGAGCGAGAGCTTTTTTTATAGCAAGTTTAGATAAATTTATTCAATTTCCTGAGCCTACACATTCTGGCGATCTTAGAAGCGATTATAGAACTAAAACATCTAACAATCAACTTACTTTTCTCAAGTCAAATATTTCTTCATTTGTCACAGTTAGAGATGCAATTGGAGACTTGCCGACCTTAGAAGCAGGTCAGGAATATAATGGAGTAATTTATCCCCTTCCTCCTCAAAGTCCGTACCAATCAATGATTCGTAATGGAAGTACGAAACTTACGAATCACATTGCTCGTGCTTTAAGTCCGATTCAAATGTCAAGAGCGCGTGTACTTAGTGAAGGACAAGATGCTAGAGATTTACCGCCTGAATTAGCTCCGAAAAAACATTATAGTGGTGCTTATGGAAGGCTTTATTGGGATAAACCAGCACGAACTATTACAAGGTGGGTTTTTCATCCCGGATCAGGTAGATTTTTCCATCCTACTCAAAATCGAACAATTACAATTCGTGAAGCGGCGAGATTGCATTCTTTTCCAGATAATTTTCACTTTTTGGGAACATATACTGAGATGGCTTCTCAAATCGGTGAATCTGTACCTCCGCTTTTAGGTAA
>JBAVZX010000516.1:0-1721 GCA_049589015.1 Phormidium sp.
TAAGTACGGTAGGGCATACCGGATCTAAAGCTTGGGGAGATTTGCCCTCTAGTCTGGTTGGAGCAATCCTGCTAGGCTACGGTGAGTCTGTGAACCAAGAATCCTCGTGCTTTGATAGCCGAGGAGTGTCAAAGTTTACCGCTTAGTTAGCTCTGGTAATGCACACCTGGCTCAATACTTGATCTCTGAGAGCCTTTATTCCAGCAAAACAGCGAGGTTTTTCGGTCGATACTAGTAGCTAGATACTAACTGAATTCGACCTGCATCCATTTCATCCATCAATAATTCCAAGGCTTCGTAATCAATATCTGAGATATATCCCAGCCTTGTTAATTCATAGTTAATTTCGTTTTCGATATCTGGAGTCAGACGACGAATAGAAATCGCTTTTTCTACAAGTCCACGAATCGCATTTTTAGCTTCCACGGTTACTGACCAGAACTCCTTTATAAGAAGATTCTCTAATGAATATTTGCGATCGCGAGTGATCAAAACCTGTCTCTTTTAGTGATCTGGCTCACAGGCATATTCAGAAAACCTATGTTTGACTCGAAGTAGGCAATAAAATATCTATCCAACTAATATATCAAGAGGTTAGATGTTCTGAGCCTTGTTTTAAATATTCTCTCATTTGAGAATTACCTGGAGCTTGATTAAAACATCCAATAGTTAAATCTTCTCTTAGCAAGCTTGAACTGGCAACTTTTAATTATTCCGGATTTCCTGTTTCAGCTTTGTCAATCTAAATAGAGAACCTTAACTAACTTTAGACCCGCTATTTCCTATTTTTTCCCATCTCCTGAATCTATCTTTGGATAGATGCAATCAGAAGAACGCCTAGAAATAGTCTGGGCAAGAATAGCTCTTGTCCATCTATTTGGCTTTGCTTGACTTAAAGTCATAAGTGATCAAACAGAACCATAATTCACTTACTTCTTTACTTAACTGGAAAGATCGAGGATATTTTCCGTATCTTTACATACTGAATTACTCAATTATCTTATTAGAATCTTTAAAAAAGTTGTAATTTAGGTAAAGTTTCTGTAAAAATACGGATTTTACCTGGTCAATATCCGGCTCCAGGCTATAACCTCTAAGTAAATCGAATGGTAATCGTAATTTTTGTGACACTAGGACTGAATCATGCAAACTTTAGCTATAACTTCGCCAATCACTGTTGTCCAACCCCAAGGACATCTTAATGCAACTAATGCAACCGAGTTTCGCAGTAAACTAACAGCAGCAATCGCCGCTAATCCTAACGCCGTTGTGTTAGTTGACATGGAACAGCTAGATTCTATGGATAGTGCTGGACTCATGGCTTTGGTTTCTGCTATTAACCTAGCACAGCATCAGAACCAAAGATTTAGCCTTTGCGCGCTTTCCCGATCGATTCGGATTATTTTTGAATTGACACAGTTAGATAGAGTTTTCGAGATATTTGAAAGTAGAAGTGCTTTTGAAGCCACGTTGCAGTAGCTTCTCAAAGCAAAAATGTTTCTTACAGCTTTCAGTTAGTTGGGTTCATTATCAAAGATGCTTCAGATCCTTACCTATTCTCGGAAGGGTTGATTAGAAGTGATACAAAAACATTAAACAGGGTATTATCTAAGCTTTTGGACTTTGACAAGAATAACCGGGATGTTTTCATCCCCCGTGTTTTTAACCGGGGGATGAATAGTGATCGTGAGCGGAATTCATTGACATTAATTTGCCAAAAC
>JBAVZX010000517.1:0-5563 GCA_049589015.1 Phormidium sp.
TATCAATATCGCTCGCGCTCACCAAAAAGCCGAACTTATTTTAACCCAACTTGACAAACATTTAAGCACCAGAAATTGGCTGGAATTCGAGCGGACGACTATTGCTGATATTGCGGTTTTCCCATACATTGCGTTAGCACCTGATGGCAAGATTGACCTCACACCTTATCCAAATGTATTGGTATGGATCGATCGGATCAAACAACTCCCTGGCTACATCCCTATGGCAGGTTTATAAAATCACGGACGATAAGTTAGCACCATTAATTGCTGGTAATACTACTGGTTAATCAAATTAGCGATCGCTTCAACAAGACAACACAACACTGATAATTGAGGAGGGCATTATGCCACGCAAATTCGGAGAAATTGCTTTCACTCCTGAAGTCCAAGCAGCGCAGTCAGAACGAGGTTCAAGACAAACTTATGAAAAGTATATCGCCAATGGGCCTGCTAATGATGTAATTACCCCAAAGATTGCCGAATTTATTAGCCAACTTGAGGGCTTTTATTTGGGAACAGTTAATTCTAACGGTTATCCTTACATTCAGTTTCGTGGTGGCGCACCTGGTTTCTTGAAAGTTTTGGATGAAAAAACTTTGGGCTTCGCTGACTTTTCGGGAAACGTGCAATATATTACAGTTGGCAATCTATCTGGTAATGATAAAGCCTTTATGTTTTTGATGGATTACCGTCATCGGAAACGGATTAAAATTTGGGGAAGAGCCGAATATATTGAAGGTGATTCGGCTTTAATTGAACAGTTACGAGTTCCTGATTATCCAGCCGAAATTGAACGGGCAATTATCTTTCACGTTGAAGCAACTAGCGAAAATTGTCCCCAACATATTCCGATTCGTTATTCTGAGACTGAAGTAGCGGCAATGATGGCTCCTTTACAAGCTCGAATTGCCGAATTGGAACAACAATTAGCTAATCTCAATTAACAATTTTTCTCTGTACTTATTGACTGGAGATATTAACTGTGGAAACTAGACCTCCTTTACCACCTTTTACTTTAGAAACTGCTAAAGCTAAGGTACAAGCTGCGGAAGATGCTTGGAATAGCCGTGAAATTGAGCGTGTTTCTTTAGCTTATACTGAAGATTCAGTTTGGCGAAATCGCTCGGAGTTTTTTAGCGGACGAGAAAAGATTCGAGAATTTTTAATTCGCAAGTGGAATACGGAATTAGATTATCGACTGAAGAAGGAACTTTGGAGTTTTACCGATAATCGGATTTCTGTGAAATTTGAGTACGAGTATCATAACGATTCTGGTCAATGGTTTCGTGCTTATGGTAATGAACAATGGGAGTTTGCTTGTAATGGTTTGATGCAACGACGAGAAGCCAGTATTAATGATGTGCCAATTTTAGAATCAGAACGTAAGTTTCGTTAGAAAACGGTTAAAATCCAAAGGCTAGAAAGCGACCATTGCTTCTCCACAAGAAGAGAAATTCGGTATGCCCTACCGTATTTGCTGACAGAATCTTGATACCTTCTTCCCTTAAATTCTTAGCCGCGTTCGCATCCCTATGGTGATGGGTTTAGAGCCACAGTATAGCTTAGGAAAATGCCAATTCCGCGGCGCGGGAACGAGTCAGTTGTACTAATGCCGCTTTTGTCATCGCGTAAGGTGCTCCAGTGCGAACGGCAATTAATCCAGCTACAGACCCGACATTGACTATACTACTGCGATCGTTATTTTTCAACAATGGATAACTCAATTGGCACAGTTCAAAAGTAATTGATTACTCTGAAATGTTTGGGTAACGCGAAGCTATCGCTTCGCGTGTCCTCTGCCTTTCTTAGTTATTAGTCACTGTTTCACTTGTCAATGAGAGCCAATATTGCTTGAGGACTAAAAACAGATTTTTTTTCGTCTAATTAAAACGTAAAAGTCGTTCGCAATAATCCAATCCAAATACTGTCATTGGCAGCATTATGATCGGGATTAGTAATCAACAAAACACCAGGAGTAATAAAAATATTATTACTAATTGGATAGCGGTAAGATAGTTCTAAATGCAAAGAAGTATCTCGATCTTCCCGTACCCAAATATCATTATTTATTACTTTAGGAGGCATACCAAAAACCAAACTTAATTGCGAACCTGATTTACCTAAATCTGCTAAAAATGCAGTAATTGCCCAACTCCAAATCTCTGCTCGATCGCCCCGGAAACCACTTATGCTGCTAACAGTGGGAGAAGCTTCTGCTTTGGCATTAAAATAGCTAACCCAACCACCCAATATCAGTTTGTTAGTGAGTTTGTAAGTAAATTGTAAGCCAAAAGCATTGGAGGAAGTTGCTGTACTTTCACCAAAAGGATATTGAGCAAATACACTACCTTTACTTCCAGTTACATTACTAGTTAAAACAGGTTCGGGTGAATAATAATGACCATAAGTAAAAGCTAGTCCAAATTTATCAGTTGGAGTATAACTTAGTTGAGTCAAGATAGTATATTGACCATTAAATAACCCTTGGCTCACATTGTTAGAAGAATTAACTAAATAACTAATACCCCCAGCTAATTTGTCAGTGAAATTATAGTAAATTACTCCACCACCACCGAAAGCAAAAGAATAAATAGGACTTTCTGCACCAAAATTTGATATAGAATTCACCGGATTAAAAGCCGGAAAAATCCTAGTGGGGAAGTTCGCAATAGGAGCAATAGCTACAATTCCGCGCTTTCCTAAAGGAAACTGATAAAATAGTGTTCCTAATCTTACATTATTGTTAGTATTTATTGCCAGCAACCGAGTCATTCCTGTGCCAGTGACACCACTACCAAAATTATTAACATTCCCGGCTAATAGCTGGGTTCGCAATCTATCTTTTCCTGTAAAGCTGGTATCAAAGTTAAGTACTACTGCTCCTGATAAAGTAAAATTATCTTCTAATTTTTCTCTAGAGCGACTTCCTGGAGAAACGGCTCTCCTGTCACCAAAAGTACTAATTAAGTTAAAATTTGCTGTACCTCGTAAAACTGTAGTTGGACTAAATTGTTGTCCTTCAATAAAAGCTACTCGCTGTTCTATATTGTCTACTTTGGCAGTAATATTTTGCAATTCTGTAGCAAATTCTACTTGCAATCTTTCGATAACTAGCAAATCTTCTTTTTGAGGAAATTGATTGTTGAAACTTTCAATTAAACGCCTTATACTGGTAAGACAACTATTTAATCCTGCGGCAAATTCATAGCGACTCATTGCCCGCTCGCCATTGAAATTTCGCTCAGGAGAACCACTAATACAGCGATATTTTTCGATTAAATTTCTTAGGGCTTGATAAGCCCAATGGTTAGGAGTAACATCTAATAATTGATTTACGTTGACGATCGCCTCGTCAAGTTCAGGAGGAGAACCACTATATAATCTTTCGATTTGCTCAAGGGTACTTTCTTCGTCTTTAATTTCGGAATTATAGGTTACTAATAGTGATTCATTGACGTTATTTAAAGATGAGTTTTTCAGAGGATTTGAGTTGAAATTTGCTTGAGCTAGAACTGGAGATAGGATGAGTAAATTACAACTGGCGATCGCTAAAGTAATAGAAAATGGTAAATTTAAGATTTTCATAATTTTATCGACAACTTATCCTCACACCTACAACCGCATTAGCGGTAAAAATTAACAAAGACCAAATTATTATTTTAATAAGGTCGAATTCTCAATTCATTATTTACAGCGTCGATCGCTTTTTTAGCGACATCTTCAGGAACTCTCGTGTACTCCAACTGCTCATTAAATGTTTGACCTTTTGTTAAAATCCAATTCAATAAATTTTGAGTTGCTTTTAACATATCTGGATTCAGATACCTTCTATAAACCAACAACCAAGTTAAACTTACCAAAGGATAACCATCTTCAGGATCTCTGATATCCTCAGTGGTAAAGTCATCATTAAACTTAACATTTGCTAACGCTTTCTTGGTTTCTGCTAAAGTTGGTTGTACGTAACGACCTTGTTGATTTTCAATACTAGCAATAGATAGATTGTTGGCTAGAGCAAAGTTACTTTGTACATAGCCAATAGCACCATCAAGTCTACGCACTTCCCCCGCGATTCCACCGTCTTCAGGAAAGGCAGAATATACTTTAAATCCCCAATTTGGATTTCTACTGGCTAGAATTTTTCCTCCGGTGATTTTGCTTAAGTATTTAGTGAGAATAAAGTTAGTGGCGCAATTGTCAGAACAAGTTACCACTAGAATTTCTTGATTGGGAAAGCTGGAATCAATCTGTTGCCAATTGCGAATATTACCTGTAAAAATTTTCACTAGCTGTTCGCGGGATAATTTGACTTCTCTTGTCACACTTTGCAGGTTATAAACGATCGCTAATGCACCGCCACCTGTGGGTACCATTAATAAACCATCTTCCATTTGATTTCGCTCAATAGGAGTGGGAATTAAACTACTACCACCAAAGTCGATCGACTTTTTTACAAATAATCGAATCCCACCACCACTACCAATCACACTGTATTTAAATTTTTCTCCTGTTTGCTGTTCGTATTCTTTGCTGTAACGCTGATAAAGAGGTTCAGCAAAAGAATCACCCGCACCCCTAAGTAATTGCGCCCCAGCTGTATTAGTAGTAAGAGAAATTGTGGTTATCGTTAATGTGGCAGTTAACATTTTCTGCCAGTTATCGATCGCTTTAATTTTCATTTTTATCTGATTAAGTAGGGTTTGATAGCAACGAGAAATTGTAGCTAGATAAGCCAAATATTGATTTTAATTAGTCAGTATATGCTCCCCTTGATTTTAGATAGTTCCAGAATCTTGTTTTGGGACTTTTGATTGACTAAACCTGAATTTTTTTGCGGTAAATAATGACTTTACTACCATCAGGAGCAATTTCTAACCAAAAATCCTGAATAACAAATTGATAGAATACTTCGCCAAGACGAGTACTCCGCCAAATACTGATAAGTTGGTCGCTTGGAGCCCATCTTTTGAAAGCTTTTGTGGCAATTTCAGGAACTCCACTGGGGTCGATTTGTTCATCAACTTGAAGAAGAGTACCATTGGGACTAACTTGTACTTCCACTTCAAAGCCTTGTTGATTTTTCCCTCTAAGTATGTAGATTAATGAACCATCAGATTTAAGTTCTATTCGGGCTTGGTTAAATTCAGCATTGGTTACTGTTTTTGCTGAAGACATCGCTGGAGGTGCTATTTCTTCCAAGGGGATTTTTCGGACTATTCCGCCTAGATTTTGGGCTATTAATAAACTTCTCCTGTTAGTGAGAGATTGAGCCTGAGCATCAGCTAAAGAAACAAAGGAAGTGAGCAGGGCTATTCCTGTAATTGTTAAAATTTTTCGCCAATTAGTTGGAAAGAAAATCATCATTTTTTTAGTTTGTTTTTGATTTTTCATTATTTTTTAACTGCAAAATTTTCCAGCGAATCAGTCCCTTCTCTCCAGCGTCAACCCAGTCAAGTAACCTCTGTTTCATTTTTGTGTAGAACTCAAAACTCCAGAGTTTCTTGTCTTCTGCTTGCAGAAATTCCATTCTTTCTAACAATCGTGAATAGTTGATTTGGAT
>JBAVZX010000518.1:0-8015 GCA_049589015.1 Phormidium sp.
CTGCCCCTGGGCCCCTCTGCCCCGGCTCTTAGGGCAAGCATTACTGAGCAAATTCTGATAACATCTTAGAGAAAGTTTAAGATTCTTTACTAAAATTCTGGATGAGCTTATTAATCGTCGGTGCAACTGGCACCCTGGGAAGGCAGATCGCCCGTCGTGCCCTAGATGAAGGACACCAAGTCCGCTGTTTAGTCAGAAGTTCTAAAAGAGCCGGTTTTTTAAAAGAATGGGGCGCACAATTAGTTCCTGGTGACTTATGTGACCCAGCAAGCTTACCCCCAGCCTTAGAAGGGATCACAGCAATTATTGATGCTGCTACGGCGCGTCCAACAGACTCTCTAAGTATTAGACAGGTAGACTGGCAAGGCAAAGTAGCATTAATTCAAGCTGCCAAAGCTGCGGGTGTGGAACGTTTCATCTTCTTTTCCATCTTAGACGCAGAAAAATATCCCCAAGTCCCACTGATGGAAATTAAACGCTGCACTGAACTATTTTTGGCAGAATCAGGTTTAAACTACACCATTCTCCGCCCCTGTGGTTTTATGCAGGGCTTAATTGGTCAGTATGCAGTTCCCATCTTAGACAAACAGGCAGTTTGGGTAACTCAGCAAAGCGCCTCCGTCGCCTATATGGATACCCAAGACGTAGCTAAATTTGCCGTTCGCGCCCTGTCTGTTCCTGAAACGGAAAAGGGTACCTTTCCCATTGTGGGAACAAAAGCTTGGACAGCGGAGGAAATTATTCGCTTGTGTGAACGCTTATCTGGACAAGAAGCTAAAGTTACCAGGCTACCGATGAATTTACTGCGTACAGTACGTAATTTAGCTCGGTTTTTCCAATGGGGCTGGAATTTAGCAGATAGATTAGCTTTTGCGGAAGTTTTAGCCACAGATCAACCATTCAATGCTTCAATGGAAGCAGTTTATCCAGTTTTTGGCTTGAATCCAGAAGAAACAACTACTCTGGAAGCTTACTTGCAAGATTACTTTAGTCGGATTTTGAAGAAGCTCAAAGAGTTAGATTACCAAGCTAGTAAAACGAAAAATCAAAAGAAGAAAACCTCCTTAAGATTTTAGACAACAACTAAAATCGTTTATCTAAATGGAGCAAAAAGACTCCAGTTACAGACGTAATTTTAACGGGAAATCAATGGTTACCAACTAATAAATGAATTACTGCTTTTGTGGTAAAATTACAAAATTGGAACACAGGTTGAAATACCGCCTCCCACAAACCCTATAGGTGTAGTGGTGAGAGTGTCAACATATTGACCAAAAATCGGACTTTTTCGCGTGCCCAAAGCTGGGATTATTTATAACGACGTTAAACCTGTAGCTTGCCGTATTGCTGGCGAATTAAAAGACCAGCTAAAAGCTGCTGGATGGGATGTTGTCATGACCACAGGTGCAGGCGGTATTCTTGGCTATGCTAGTCCCGAAAGCCCAGTTTGCCACACGCCTATTGACCTATTAAAACCCCCAGGATTCGACAAAGAAATGTCTTTTGCCATAGTCTTGGGAGGAGATGGCACTGTTCTATCAGCAACTCGTCAAGTGGCATCCATTGGTATTCCCTTATTGACTGTAAATACAGGTCACATGGGATTTTTGACTGAAACATACCTGAATCAATTGCCTCTAGCAATGGAAAGGGTGATGGCGGGAGAATATCAAGTTGAACAGAGAAGTATGATTGCAGTGCAGGTATTTCGGGACAATGCACTGTTGTGGGAAGCTCTTTGTTTGAATGAAATGGTGATTCATAGAGAACCTCTCACCAGTATGTGTCACTTTGAAATTAAAGTGGGTAAACACGCATTGGTTGATGTTGCCGCAGACGGGGTGATTATTTCTACTCCTACGGGTTCTACCGCTTACGCTTTAAGTGCTGGTGGGCCAGTAATTACGCCTGATGTGGAGGTATTACAATTAGTTCCTATTTGCCCTCATTCGATGGCTTCCCGTGCTTTGGTATTTGCTAATACTGAGCCTGTGACGATTTTTCCGGTAAACTTAGAGCGCTTGGTGATGGTAGTGGATGGTAATGCTGGGTGTTATGTTTTACCAACTGATTATGTTCAGGTGGAAAAGTCTCGTTACTGTGCCCGGTTTATTCGTTTACAATCACCGGAATTTTTCCGAGTTTTACGCGAAAAATTAGGTTGGGGGTTGCCTCATGTTGCTAAACCAACTTCGGTGGAGTTGCCTTAATTAACCACAGATATCTAAATTTAGTCAGCAGGGAGGGAACATAGGGGCAGGGGAGACAATGAAAGAATTTACCCTGTTCCCTTTTTTCCCTTCTGCCTTCTTGTATTTAGCCTTTAATTTTAAACAGGTTTTCGCATAATTGGCGATCGCTTTTTTCCAAATTTGGATTACTCTTCAAATAATCCTCAATCCACTGACAACCCTATTTGCTACAAACGTGCTAAAACAGAGCAAGATTAATTTTTATTAAACTGGGAGCCTGAATTAAAGTTATGAATACTATTACTGTCAATAACAGCCCTTGCGTTTTAGTCATAGAAACCGATGAAACCTTGGCACAAAATGTCAGCCTCGACTTGAAAGAATCAGGCTATGAACCAGTTGTGGCTTACGATGCGAATACAGCAATGCTGCAAGCAATAGAATGCCAACCAGCTTTAATTGTAGTAGACCGGATGTTAGCCGGGGAATCTGGACTAGGTTTATGTAAAAATTTGCGCCGCGCCGGAAGCAGAGCCCCACTATTACTTATGATGGCGCGTGACAGCGTGGACGATCGAGTTGCTTGTTTAGAAGCAGGCGCAGATGATTACTTTCTCAAACCCTATCGTTCGGAAACATTTTTAAAGTTAGTCCGTCTTTACCTCCAGCCGGATAACTATAGCTCCGAACAGTTACGATTCTGTGACTTAGTTTTAGATTTAGGTACGCGCCGAGCCATGCGTAATGGCAGAGTTATTGAATTGACAATGAAGGAATATGACTTGTTGAAGTATCTCATGGAACATCCCCGCGAAGTTTTGACCAGAGAGCAAATTCTGGAAAATGTCTGGGGTGACAATTTTATGGGAGAATCCAACGTCATTGAGGTGTATATTCGTTATTTGCGTCTGAAAATTGAACAAGAAAACGAAAGACGCTTAATTCAAACCGTCAGAGGCGTAGGTTACGTACTGCGGGAAACATAAAACAGACAGTAGGAGAAGTGGCACAGTGATGAGTAACGGGAAAACTCCTCAGTTACTAGGTTTAGGATTGGGAATTTGGCTGATCGCTTATTCGGCAACTTCGTCAGTGAATTCGCAAAATATAGCGTTGATTTCCCAGCCAGAACCCGCAAAATCCCCTAATAATCAGGTATTAGCCGAAAATTTGGCTCAAATGTTGCCGATTTCGGCTAAAGCTAAATTTGCTAGTGGTGAAGTTGTGCAGCTGGAAGTAACTCGCACTCCCGCAGAACAGTCTTTAGGGTTGATGTACCGCCGAAATTTGCCAGACGATCGCGGAATGTTGTTTTCCTTTTCTCCGGCTCGCTCTGTCAGCTTTTGGATGAAAAATGTGGTAATTCCTTTAGATATGATTTTCTTAAGGGAGGGAGTAGTCAGAGCGATCGCCGCCAATGTCCCCCCCTGTAAGCAAGATCCCTGTCCTAGCTATAGCCCTGATGCAACTATAGACCAAGTAATTGAGCTACGTGGTGGCAGAGCCGCAGAATTGGGGATAAAAGTCGGACAACAGGTGAAAATCCAGTTTTTTTCGCCCCAACCCTCTGGCAATACAAAATCTTTACTATAATTTGTTCAAATCTTATAAGTTTTGAACCTAAATGTTAACATTGGTGTCTATATTGATAAATAACTTGAAGAATTTGCTACGCTGTCCTGGCAGTGCGAATTCTGAGACACTTGCTCTTAACAGTAGGCAAAACTACCAGAAGTGCAAGATAGAGTCAGTAAAAAAGTAAGTTACTATTCAGTAAAGTATGCTTGCTTAAAGTACTGGCAGTGTTTAAATTCTTTGTGTTCTGAGTTCTGAATCCCATTGCAGAGCCAACAGGAGAGTAAAGCCTAAGAATTGCGAGTTAAAGCTTAGGGATATTTCTCTTGAGGAAAATGGGAATTAGGTGTGAGGCGCGAGCAGTTAAGAGCCAGAACTAAAGGAACCCTGTTCAACATGGAAATGGCAGACTTTGGCGAGAATAACTTTTCTATGAGATCGCAACATCTCCAGAAGGGTTAACTCAAAAAAGTAAAAATTATGAACTAAAGATGCTGGAAATCTCCCACTATACCCCTGTGGATATAGTGGCAACAGTATTCAGATATCTTTCTTGTTAGGGATGAGGTTAGTTAAAGTGGTGAGGTAAAACAAGATCACAAAAAACAATTTTTTTGGGAAAAAAGCTTTTTTTCAAGACGACTTTTAGCCAAAAAGCTGCTAAAAAAAATTCAAACTATTCCTCAACTCGTCATCTAAGTTGCTCAAGTTTTTTTGAGTACTGTCTGCGTCCCCAAAATCTTATCCCACGAGGATTCTGGTTAATCGGCAAACAGCACTTTTATAAAAGAGAACAGTGACAAACTGAATACTGTCTACCGGATTTATATGCCGGAGAAACAAATATCGGAAAATGGTGTCTAGTCAAGGAGGTGAATGTAGGAGTGGCACCCGCAAACTATTCGAGATTTATTAGATTTTTGCAAGAAGAGTTGTCAATTTCTGGCGCATCGATTTCGATCGCTTTAAGACATAGCAAACAAGATCCTGGGCCATTACCAATGATTCTTTGGCAATATGGTTTGGTAACACTAGAACAGTTAGACCGCATATATGATTGGTTGGAACAAGCTTAATATCTATCTTCCCCAAGGAGCTGGCGATCATGTCAAACCGAGTATTTCCCAGCAAGTTACGACAGAATCGAGGGGTGACACACAATTCCATACCAGATGAAGAATGGGTTAGCGATCGCTGACCTATTCTTTTATGCCTAAAACTTAAAATAATCATGTAAGCATTGCAAGAAATAACTTAAAAGTGTTGATTATGGCAAAGCCGCAATTCTCTCCACATCTGGTCACTTTAACTTTGTTACTAATTTGTAAATTATTCACTATTACTCCCTTACCCACCCAAGCACAAACCACCCCAAATAATCAAAATACATCTAGTCCTTGGGAAATAGATAGCTCATCCGCTTATGAACCACCACCAGATATTGGTTCTCCCGGAAGAAGAGAATCGGGTGGCAACCGTCCTGGAGAAATTTCTACTCAACTAAAATGTCCCAACGATTTACAAGTTCCCAATCCACCATTAACAGCTTTAGTCCCAAAAGTTAAGGAACAAACTGCCAACTCACAGACCAAAATTACCCAACTCATGGGATTAACACTAGCAGCACATCCAACATTTTTTGTCTACCTTCCTAAGACTAGTGCTCATAGTGTAGAATTTATTCTTAATGATGCTGAAGAAAAAGAAGTTTACCGGACTAATTTTCCTGTTCCAAAAGTTCCAGGCATCTTTGGCTTTAAACTCCCAGAAACCGCGCCTAATCTGGATGTTGGAAAAAGCTATCAGTGGTATTTCGTGATTCGCTGCGATCCTTCAAATAGAAAGAGGGATTTGGTTGTAGAAGGCTGGATTTGGCGCACACAGATGCTTCCCGCAATCAATGAACAAATACAGAAAGCCGGATTACGCGATCGAATTACTTTGTACCGTCAGTACAAAATTTGGTATGAAGCTTTGGCTGATTTAGCTCAGTTACATCACTCCTCAATGCCAAATTCACAAGTAACTACTGAGTGGATAGAACTATTGCGATCGGCTGGCCTAAGTGAAATCTCTGAAGAAGTCTTAATTACCCTATAAAAGCTTTACAAAACATTAATCTGTTTCGGCGAATTTAGCCAAAATCTTGGAATACCCTCCGAATAATATAGAAATCAAAACCCGCCCATCCCAAACATCTGTAGCAAACATTTAAGTAATCGATATAAAAGCACCATCTCCATCTAGCACAGGCTAAAATAATTCAGAAATAAGCTTTTATGAGTTGGATTTAAGGAAAAAATTTATGTCCAAAATAGTTTATGTTAGAGTCTGGCTAAGGTTAGTCCCTTATTTATTTTTTTTAGTTCTATCTCATCCCACCTCAGCGCAGATAGTTCCCGATAAAACTTTGCCCAATAATTCCATCGTTACACCAAGCAACAACACATCCCCTAGCATCACCGTCCCAGGACAAGGAATACCTGTAATTTACCTGATTAATGGCGGAACACAAACAGGTAAAAACTTATTTCATAGCTTTCAAGAATTTTCCCTTCCCACAAGTCACACCGCCAACTTTAACAACCCAGTAGATATTCAGAATATCATCACTCGCGTTACAGGTAACTCAATTTCTAATATTGATGGATTAATTAAAGCCAACGGAAGCGCCAACCTTTTCATTTTAAATCCCAACGGCATTATTTTTGGGCCGAACGCCCAATTAAATATCGGCGGCGCATTTATTGCCAGTACCGCCCAAGCAATTAACTTTGCCGATGGCACCCAGTTTAGCGCCAATTCTACAGGAACCACACCCTTGTTAACCGTCAGTGTTCCTCTGGGTTTACAGATAAATTCCCCGACATTTCCTTCCCCTGGAATTACAGTTCAAGGTTCAAACTTACAAGTACAACCAGGTCAAACAATTTCCTTAGTAGCTAATCAAATCAACTTTATTGGTGGCAATCTGAAAGCAGAACAGGGAAGAATTGAGTTAGCATCAATTACCAATGGTTCATGGTTACTATTTAGTAACATTCAACCACCAACCACCCAACTAGGAGACATTCAACTTTCCCAAACAGCCACAGTTGATGCCAGTGGTTCTGGTGGAGGTAATATTTTAATTCAAAGCAGAAGTTTAAGATTAACTGACGGTTCCCAAATCAAAGCCAACACTTTAGGCTCAGAAGCTGGAGGCAACATCACAGTAAATGCCTCGGAAACTGTAGACATTATTGGTAGATTAGCAGATGGAACTCCCAGCGCCTTGCAAACCAGAGTTGAGTCAAACGCCACTGGAAACGGTGGAAATATCAATATTATTACCAGGAATTTGCGAGTCGAAGGTGGAGCGAGAGTAGCCGCTTCTTCCTTAACAGATGCACCAACTAACGCCGGAAATATTTCTGTACAAGCGACAGATAAAGTAGAAATAATTGGCGTAAAAGATGTCATCCAAAACCAAGAAAATATCATTTACCCCAGTGCATTATCTACCCAAACCACAGGTGAAGGAAATGCAGGTAAAATAGAAATTCAAACCGGAAATTTAGTGACTCGTGAAGGCGGACAAATATCTTCTGAAACCTTCGCCGCTGGAAAGGCGGGAAACATTGATATTCAAGCCAATCAAATTAAAATTGATGGTAGGTCTTTTGATGGTACACAGCCCAGCGGCATTTTAGCCAGAACTAAAGAAGAAGCTCTAGGAAATGCTGGAAATATTAATATTAATACTGAAAATTTGACAGTGACAAATGGTGCAAGAATTACCGCATCTTCTTTAGGTTCAGGAATAGCGGGAAACTTAAGCATTCGCGCCCAAGAGACAGTAGAAGTAACGGGGGTGGGAAAAAATATAGATGGTTCAGTTAATCCTACTCAAATATCAGTTTTAACTACTGGAAGTGGCGAAGCTGGAAATTTAGAGATTCAAAGCCGAAAATTAATTGCTGAAAATGGGGGACAAATATCAGCTTCTACTCAGGGAATTAGTAACGGGGGAAGTTTAACTGTAAAAGCTGAAGAAGTCCAATTAATTGGTCGTTCGACCGATGGAATTTTTCCCAGCGGTTTATTAGCAAGAGTAGAACCACAAGCAACTGGAAGGGCAGGAGATGTGGTGATAGAAACCCAACGTTTAACTCTCACCAATGGCGCAAGAATTACAGCATCTTCTTTGGGGCAAGGAAAAGCAGGAACTTTAACAATTCGTGCGGCGGAAAGGGTAGAAGTTAATGG
>JBAVZX010000519.1:0-9885 GCA_049589015.1 Phormidium sp.
CAAGGTTCAATGTATCCGTTAGATACGAGGTTTTTAGAGAGGTTAATTACCTTTCCTCTGGAATCCACTGTAGCATATAAAGCCGTCCTAGAAGGACGGGGTTTTCAACCCAATTTTTTGATAAAAAATCAATGGTGGGCATCTTACCCACCATTAAACGAGATTAGATATGAGATTCCATGAGTTTTTCTCGTCAAAATTGACTTAATGGAACATACTGCTAACTGAACTATCTTCGTGAATGCGCCAGATAGTTTCACCTAAAACATTAGCCACAGATAAAACTGTCAACCCTGGAAAGCGGAGTTCTTCAGCAATGGGAAGAGTATTAGTAACAATTACTTCTTCAAAAACGCCAGAAGATAACCTTTCAATTGCTGGGGGTGAAAACACTGCATGGGTAGAGCAAGCATAAACTTGACGCGCCCCTTCTTTTCGCAGCAGACGCGCACCTTCAGTGATAGTACCACCCGTATCAATCATGTCATCGACCAAAACCGCCGTTTTACCAGCGACATCGCCAATGACGTTCATCACTTCCGCTACATTGTGAGCTTGACGGCGCTTGTCAATAATTGCCAGGGGAGCATCATTGAGCTTTTTGGCAAATGCTCTAGCTCTAGCGACACCGCCCACATCTGGCGAAACTACCACAAGATCAGACAGCTGCTTACTCATGAGGTAGTCTAAGATGACTGGTGAACCGTAGACATGATCTAAGGGAATGTCAAAATAACCTTGAATTTGTCCTGAGTGCAAATCCATCGCTAGGATGCGATTAGCCCCAGCTTCAGTAATTATGTTAGCAACCAACTTAGCAGTAATTGATTCACGCCCTGCGGTTTTCCGATCGGCACGGGCATAGCCATAATAGGGAATCACTGCGGTAACTTGCCTAGCCGAAGCCCGACGGCAGGCATCAATCATAATTAGTAATTCCATAAGGTGATCGTTCACCGGGCGGCAAGTTGGCTGAATCAGGTAAACATCACAGCCGCGGATTGATTCCTGAATTTGGATGTAAATTTCTCCATCAGCGAAATGCTTATGGATCATTGGGCCTAAGTCCATTCCCAGGTAGCGGGCAACTTCCTGGGCTAAGGGAACATTAGCGGAGCCAGAAAACAATCTCAGACGGTTGTTAGGAGAGATTGGTGGTGATGTTGGCTGAAGAGTCAAAGTGGCAGAACGGATCACAGCAGACCCTCTAAGCATAGTTTAACGACATATTATCATTTTAGTCTTACCAAAATATCCTAAATTTTCCTAAATTTATTCGCATCAAACTATTGTTTAGCTTAGATTAGGCCGATCAGTTACTAAAAGACTAAAACTAAGGATTTAATTGCTAAATAATCGGAAAATTAAGGTTTTTAGCCAGTCTATACGAATAATTTAACTTACTGATTGACCTCTTCTTGAGGAAGTGTCGTAAAATTACGAGCAATTACATATTTTACTTAATCAGGTTTTGACATAGCTTGTGGATAATACTGAGAAAGTTGACTGATGATATGGATTGGGTACGCAAAGATCGGGATAGAGATGATGTTTTACCTTCACTATCACTTTACATTACTACTCATACGCGATCGGTCCCCATGACGCGATGAAAGTTTTCAAGTTAAGCTAGAATGCTGCCAGCAAAAACGTTTCGTCATTACCTTTGCCTGCTCAATTAACTGTGATGCAACCACCGCTTCCCAATGGAACTATTCTGCAAAACCGCTACCGCTTACTCAATATTTTGGGTCAGGGGGGGTTTGGACGAACCTATCTGGCAGAAGATCAAGGGCGTTTTCAGGAAAAATGCGCCTTGAAAGAATTCATTCCTCAGCACTCAGGTACGCAGACTCTACAAAAATCTAAAGAACTTTTTCAAAGGGAAGCTAGCATACTTTATCAGATTCAGCATCCGCAAATTCCCCAGTTTCGCGCCACATTTGCCCAAAATCAACGTTTATTTCTGGTACAGGACTATGTGGAAGGAAAAACTTATCGAGTTTTACTTGCAGAACGGAAGTCGAAAAACCAAAAGTTTACGGAAGCAGAGGTTTTGCGTTTGTTGCAGCAATTACTGCCAGTGCTAGATTACATTCATAGTCAAGGAATTGTTCACCGAGATATTTCACCGGACAATGTTATTTTGCGAGAACGGGATCTCACACCAGTATTAATCGACTTTGGTGTAGTTAAAGATATCGCTTCTAAAGTGCAATATCCTGATTTAAGTTTGTCAGCAACTACAGTGGGAAAAATGGGTTATGCACCTTCGGAACAAATTCAAACAGGAAGGGCTTATCCTAGTAGCGATCTCTATTCTTTGGCGGTAATGGCAATTGTGTTACTTACAGCCCAAGAACCGCAAATATTATTTGATGAAAACACACTTTCTTGGAATTGGCAAAAGTGGATACCTCCGGTTAGTCCGGTGTTAGCGCAAGTATTGAATCGAATGTTAAGCTATCGACCTGGCGATCGCTACCCAAATGCTCGTGCAGTTATTCGCGCTTTAGCATCACCTCCTAGTTTAATTACCCCAGCCAATTCATCAGCAAAAAAACAGCCTTCTCTACCACAAAAACCTACTAATACTCCCAATCTCTCGGAATTTCAAACAGTAGCAGTTGCTCGTAAAGTCCAATCAAATTATTCTGCAAGTAAACCCGCTCCAGTGAGTATTCCTTTGCAAAAATCGGTTTGGGATAACCCTTTTATGGTGTTTTTGGTGGGTGTGGTTTTGGCTTTATTTGCTGGAGTAGGTTCTTGGTTTTTAGTCAGTTATATATTAAACCGAGGGTTGCTATTTCGCAATTTACAATTACCCACAATCACTAATCCATCTACTACTTCAACACCTACATTTTCAACAATTCCTAGCAAGGTTTTTCCTGATGCTACTCCCACACCAAAAGCAGCAGAAACTCCGACTCCTGATGCCGAACCTGTAACTTATAGTAAACGCCTTAACCCAATTCCCGGAGAAACTTTAATTGCTGAAGATAAGTTAAGGGAGAATGCCACAATTAATTATATTATTTCTGGAGGTCAAGGACAAAAATTAAGTGCTTTGTTAACTCAAGAAGGGGTATTAATGACTGTTTTAGCACCGAATGGAGAAACTGTAGATAATTTGTCGAGAAGAGTTACCCGTTGGCAAGGAACACTGGCTGATAGTGGTGATTATACAATTCAGTTAGCTACAGTTAAAGGTGTGTCAGAAAGTAACTATAAACTGGAGTTATTATTAAGTAATCCTGAACCAACTCCTACACCAACGCCAAGGGAAACTCCAAATTCTGTATTGACACCCGTACCTATTCCTACTCCTACAGAAAGTCCCGTAGCAAATATTTTAATTGATGCTGAACCAGTTAATTTTCCTGAAGGGGGAATCGGTACACAAATTTTGTCCGATCGCACTAATCCCGCAAGAATCAAACGCTATTTGCTAAATTTACAACCAGGTCAAGTGGTAAGTGTAAAAATTCTCAGCGGTGAGCCAACTTTGGATATTCGTTATCCTAACGGTGAGTTAGTTGAAAATGCTACTGGTTTGGGAGAATGGGAATCAAAGATCGATCGGCCTGGAGAATACAAAATTGATCTCAAGGCAAATCAAGAAAGTGTATTTTCTGTAGATATTACGGTTAGATAAAGAAGGAGAATGCCGCAGGAAATATTGGGTAAATGTGAAATGTAAGTTTTTTTTATTTAGTAATAATCCATTAGCTATGAAAAGTTTACTGATTGCTGGTACAGATACTAACGCAGGTAAAACTGTTTTAACCACAGCGTTATTTGCTTATTTGCAGAAATATTATCCTAGTGAGAAAGTGGGAATTTTTAAACCACTGCAAACGGGAGAAGGAGATAGGGAACTTTACAGCCAATTATTTTCTTTAAATCAATCTGAGATTACGCCGTTGCATTTTACTGCACCTTTAGCCCCACCAATCGCTGCCGAGAAAGAAGGTAAGGAAGTAGATTTAAAAATTGTTTGGCAAGCTTTTACTACTTTACAACAGCAGAAAGATTTGATTTTAGTAGAAGCTTTAGGTGGTTTAGGTTCACCAATAACTTATGAATTAACGATCGCAGATTTGGCAAGAGATTGGGCATTACCAACTGTTTTAGTAGTACCTGTAAAATTGGGTTGTATTGCTCAAGCTGTGGCAAATGTGGCTTTAGCGCAACAGTCAAAAGTTAAGCTGAAGGGGATTGTTTTGAATTGTGTGCAACCTGTTTCTGAACAAGAAATGACGGAATTAGCGCCAATTGGTTTAATCCAATCTTTAACAAATGTTCCCGTTTTGGGGATAATGCCTTATTTGGAAGATGCTCAAGATTTGGAAAAATTGGCGCAAGTGGCAGGGAATCTAGAATTAGAAAGTCTAATTATCAGTTTTTTGTCAAGAATTCATTCGTTTTTCTCCTAGACAAAAAGACTATTGTAGGGGCGAGTTTTGCAGATAATCTATCGAATCCAAAGATAGTTTAACTAAACCTGCCCTGACTTACAACTAAGCAGCTTTCGGTGAAAAATGTACCTTTAGGTGGATCGCTATTGCTGTTGCGATAATTTACCTTAGAAGAGATGATTTTAAAATTTAGTTTATGGATAAGATATTAGAGCGATCGCGCCAACTAAAACAAAGTTTAGTAGAATTTGTCCTTGAATCTGAAGGAGACTTGGCAGTAGCATTAGAATCTTACGTGGCGGCTAATTCCCGGGTTGAGAATAAACTCTATGATTCTACTTATGAGAAAAAGTTATTAATTGATAGCTTCTTGGTAGAAGGGAAAATTGGAGAGGAAACTCCGATTGATTTATTTTTAGCAACTGACTCAGAATTGTCAGATAGCGATCGCAATTTACTAAAAAAATGGCACAATAGCTTTCTCGGTTTGTTTGCGGTTCAAGAAATTTTACCCGATGGTTTTAAGTTAATGAACTGGTTATCAGCCAAACATTATACAGTGAAGCCAAATGATAGCCGCACATTAGCAGACATGGCTAATTTTAAAATGGGAGAAATTTTACTTACCAGAATTTCTCCTATTACTGATGATTATTGGATGTTTTCTGGCCCCTGTTTACCAATGGGGAATTTAGGAAAACCAAAATTAGCAGTTGCCATTGGAAATTTTAAATATCTACATAAAAAACATCTTTACAGTGATGCACCAGATTTATTAGCAGAAGCTTGGCAATCAGTAGAAAAATATCACCAAGATTTTCTCGACTTTTTTGGTAGCGATGAAGTAACAATGCCGGGATATCAGTTAAACAAAAAGTTTGCTGAATTTCAAGAAATTATTACTAAGAGAAGATTGGCAGCAATCGGAATAGATGATTCTAAATCCCTGGCAGAAATGGCAGAAGAAGCGGGACTTTCCCCGGAGGAAATTCAAGAAGTTGCTAAAGAAGTAGGCGCAGATTCTCAAGAAGTTGCCCAGCTTTTTCAAAGCAAGGGAAAACCGAAAATGATGCTGCCCAAAGTTGAGTTACCCGACAATATCAAAAAAGCTGAACAAGTAACAGTTATTGCCCATCCTCGCTGGGGACAAGTAATTTTGCCAACTTACACTAAGTTTAAATCATTTTTGGTAACTGAAGATTGGCAGAATATTCCCAATGGACACAAGATAATTCATAAATATTTGGCAGATCCAGAAGTGAATGTTTTTGTCTGGAATCGTTTAGCAAAAGAGTATCCAACAAAATTAGAAAAAGCGTTACAAAAATACTTAAATCGTCCTGATTTGGAGTTAAAAAGTGATTTAAATTCTGTACTTCAAGAGTATAATAAACCGTTAGAACCAGAACTCCCGGAAATTGCCAGCGTTCCTATACATTTGCATAATTTGTTTCAAGAAGCGATCGCCGAAGTAGACAAATCTAAACCTAAATCCAAATCACCAAATAAGAAAACTAAGGGTTTTGGTAAATAGAACTTTTTAGGCGATCGTCTTAACTCACATCTTGCACTCCTGAGCGGAGCCTTGTATTTTCGTTCCCAGGTTGAACCTGGGAACGAGATCTGGGAGGTTCTACCTCCCCTGCTGCAAGATGTGAGTTAAGAGTGATCTTTGAGGATTATGAGCAAAGAATTTTATATTGAACTTTTATGTATAAGAGATAACTTTTGTAACCAATGATGCAGTTGTTACAATTCAAAATGTTAGCCTGTGTACGGACTAACTAAAAAAGATAATTTTCCTAAATAAAATAGCTTGAAAAAACTTCGTAAATGGTGCTTTAGCTATGAATAAGTTCAAAAATAAAGAAAAAAAAATTGGGCTACAAGGAAAACTATTTAGTGCTTTTTTATTAATGGCTTTCCTAGTATTTATAGTAGGTTGGGTGGGACAAAGTGGCAGCTTTCAACTAACTGGATATTTATCTGAGATTAGTGAAGTGAGAGTGCCAAGTATTGTCGGATTACAAATGATGGATCGGGGGTTAAGTGCTGCACAAGCAGGAGAGTTAGCATTACTAAATCCCTTATTAACTGAGAAAAATAGACAAGATAAACTGAATCAAATCCAGCGAGCACAAGAACTAATTCAGGCAGGCTATAAAAAATACGATCCCTTGCCCCGTACTGCTAATGAAGATAAACTTTGGCAGAGTTTTCGCGTGAAATGGGAAAATTGGCAACAAGCGGATAAAGAATTGTTGCGTTTGGAAGAACAATTGCGGCAGATGGGCGTTCGCAATCCCTATTCAGTACAAATAGATCTTTACAGGAAAGGTCAAGTAAATTCACCACTAATGGCTAAAGCGGTGGCAAGTACGGTACTGTTAGAAAAAATGAATACAAGAGCATTGACTATTAATAAACCATTGTTTAATGCCACACAAGAAGCACTGCAAAAAGTGATTAAAGAAAATGAAACTATTGCAAATGCACAAAAACAAGCAGCAGATCAGAGTGTGGGACAAACTCAGTTTTGGGTATTATTAAGTATGTTTGGCGGTTCAGCGATCGCAATTGTTCTCGGAGTAGTTTTAAGTATAGCAATTGCTAAACCCCTCGATCGCGTAATTCGCGGCATTATTAACACACTTGTCAGTTCTTCAACTGAGATGGTTGCTACTGTTCAACAGCAGGAAACTATTGCTAGCAAACAAGCAGCAGCCGTGAATGAAATTACCACAACAATCGATGAATTAAAAACATCTTCAAAAGCGGCACAGGAACAAGCTAACGCAGTTGTGAAAGAAGCTAATCAAGCATTATCACTGGCACAAACAGGCACTTTAACTGTGAGGCAAACTGTAGAAGATATTACTCTGTTGAAAAATGCAGTGGAAGCGATCAGTCAAAAAATCCAAACATTAAACCAACAAACGAGTCAAATTGGCAATATTTCCCTGATTGTTAGTGAGTTAGCTAATCAAACAAATATGTTAGCTTTGAATGCAGCTGTGGAAGCTGTTCGTGCTAGTGAACAGGGTAAAGGATTTAGTGTAATTGCGATTGAAATTCGTCGATTAGCCGATCAAAGTAAACAATCAGCAGCAGAAATTAGCGCCTTGGTAGTGAATATCCAAAAAGCGATCGATTCTACCGTAATAGAAATGGATGAAGGCAACAGCAGAATGGACAAAGGAGTGAAAACTGCTCAACAAACTGTAGCCGCTTTTCAGGTAGTAAATAAAGCGATCGAAAATATTGTTTCCTTCAACCAACAAATTGCCCTCACCGCTAAGGAACAGGCCCTTGCTATGCAGCAAGTTGTAGATGCGATGAATTCGATTAACTTGGGTGCCCAAGAAAGTGCGATCGGCATCAGTCAAACTAAAGTAACAACTGAAAATCTCAACAACGTAGCATTTAAGCTTCAGGCAGTTGTTTAACTTTCAAGAAGTAGTAACCTGTGAATAATCTCGCTAAAATCAGCTTTAATATCTGGCAAATTTTGCGAAGATAACAAGGGAACATGGACAAAAATGCAGGGAGTTTGGAGACGGCGATCGCGTAAATGTTTCAACAGTGAATAATACAGCCCTTCGCAAACAAACTTACCCGCATCATGGCTAATATTTGTCATCTTTAACCCAGCAGTTAACTTATCTAACTTTACCCAAGTTTCAATTAAATTATTCTCTCTCCTAGCCTGAGATTCAACTGTCAAAATTGCCCGGTTTTCTGCCATACCACAGCTGATAATTAAATCAGGATTTAGTTGGTTTATGCGTTTAATTACTAAGTTGCCTGCTTGGTGAATATCTACAGGTAACTGCCTCAATGCAGTTAAAGATGCCGGGAAAGAATCATCTTTAGTAACTTCGTGCAATAAATCATCAGATGAATTAGACTTTTGGTGAGGTAGCCAAGTCGAAAAAGAAGTTAACAGGACTTTTTTGCTCATATCCAATTAAAATGGAAACAGTTATTTGATATCACTCCGGGGAGGGAAAATGGCAATTATCGCTGTAGTCGATTATGACATGGGGAACTTGCACTCAGTTTGCAAAGGTTTAGAAAAAGCTGGTGCGATTCCCAAAATAACTGATTCGCCCAGAGAAATTGCCCAAGCTGATGCAGTTGTTTTGCCCGGAGTGGGATCTTTTGATCCGGCTGTGCAACAATTGCGATCGCGTAATTTAGAAGAACCAATTAAACAAATAATTGCCGAAGGTAAACCATTTTTAGGTATTTGTTTAGGGTTACAAATTTTATTCGATAGCGGCGAAGAAGGCAAAGAACCAGGTTTAGGTATTATACCCGGAACAGTTCGCAGATTTCGCCCCGAACCAGAATTAACTATTCCCCACATGGGTTGGAATCAATTAGAAATTACCCAACCAAATGCCCCGATTTGGCAAAATTTAGCTGATCAACCTTGGGTTTATTTCGTTCATTCTTATTACGTCGATCCGATCGATCCAAAAGTTTGCGCCGCTACAGTAACTCATGGTAGCCAAAAAGTTACAGCTGCTATTGCTAAAGATAACTTAATGGCAGTACAATTTCACCCAGAAAAATCATCAGATATAGGATTACAAATTCTCTCTAATTTTGTTAACAGAATTCAAACCCTAGTTGCAATGGGCGGGTTTTGATTGAAGTCTAATCGCTGTTGCATTCAAACCTTTGGCTAAACCCGCCCCTACTAAATCAAAATGAGTCTGAGAATTTACGGCAACCGCCTCCTAAAAACCTTACCAGGGCAAGATACCCGCCCCACTCTAGCCAGAGTTAGAGAGGCACTTTTTAATATTTGGCAAGGCACAATTGAAGATTGTCGCTGGTTAGATTTATGCACTGGAAGTGGTTCAATGGGGGCGGAAGCTTTATGTCGAGGTGCTAGTTATGTTGTGGGAATCGAAAAATCAAGTCGCGCCTGTACAATTATCCAGCAAAATTGGCACCAAGTTGCCCATTCAGGACAGCAGTTTCGAGTTTTGCGCGGTGATGTTTTGCAGAGATTAAAAAGTTTAGAGGGGGAGAAATTCGATCGCATTTATTTCGATCCTCCCTACGCTAGTGAATTATATCAGCCTGTGTTGGGAGCGATCGCCCAATATCAACTTTTAGCTGAAAATGCTGAACTCGCAGTCGAACATAGTCCAAATTTGTGGAATGTCGGAGAAATTCCAGGGTTAGTAATTTGCCGGGAAAAACTTTATGGGAATACAGCGTTAAAGTTTTATACTTTAGATGAAACCACACAGCAGGAATAATTAAGAGGAATTATTAACTATGAATCGTCCAATGGGTGTAACTATCATCGCAGTTTTACAATTGATTAACAGCATATTTGCCACTTTGGGAGGGTTTTATATTCTGTTTTTTAGAACTGCGATTTTTCAGAGAGTTGCTGAAACAGAAAATATATCTCAATCCTCCACATTTGTTGCTGGTTTTGCTG
>JBAVZX010000520.1:0-5127 GCA_049589015.1 Phormidium sp.
GACTCATTACAACTAGGGTTAAAACAAATTACTTCATTGCCTTCATGACTCATTTTTATCCTAGCGACTGAAGTCGCAGGCTATACAGACAAAACCTGCCTTCGCAGGTTTCAAAATTCGTTTATTAGACTTCTTGCAAAAGGCACAAATTTTTGTTTTTTACCACAGATATCCACAGATAAACACAGATGAACACAGATAAAAACATCTAAATTGTCTGTATTTTGCAAGAGGTTTATTCTAGGAGTCCGCGCAGGCGGACTTCGTTTGTGTAGTCGCGGTTTTAACCGCCCTTTTCTAACTCATCTTCTACTTGGGTAATGACGATCGAATTCTGACCATTACTTTTACCATTACCTTGCAATTCTTTAGTTTGATTCCACAACAACATTCCCATCAAACCATCAACTAAACCTGAACCTTGGCTATTCCCGCTAACAGCTACATCGGGAACAACTCGCACATTGCGATCGCCAATCACCTGCATTAGTTGTAACGCCGTGTAAGATTGCGATCCCAGAGAGTTTACACCAGCTTTATAAGCATCCGCTTTCGCTTCTCCAGTGACACGAATCGATTCCGCTTCACCATGAGCCTGACTAATTTTGGCACTAGCATGGAGTTCGGCAATTTTGACTCCTTGTTCTGCTGTCACCACCTCTTTTTGAATGTCCGCCAAAGCCGTTTCCCGCACCAGTTCTTGACGCTGGGATTGAGCCATGCGCTGAACTTCGTAGGTTTTTTGTTGTTCTTCGGCAATTTTGCGATCGGTCAAAGTTTGCATCAGTTCTGGCGGTGGTGAAATCAAGCCGATCAGGGTATCAACCGCCTGCACATCATAAGCACGCAACGCCTGACGCACGTACTCGGCAGCTTCTGCTTGGCGTTGAGCGCGATCGACCAAGAAATCCAAAATCGTGTATTCTTGAGCAGAATTGCGGAAATAATTACCTACAATTGGACGCAAAACATGATCTACTAAATTCTGCATCGAACCCAACCGCGAAATTACTTTTGGTGCATCAACAGCAGCAACATGAATAATTTGAAAAACCTCTAAATCGAAAGTAAAACCATCAAAAGAAAGCAACTTCAAAGCAACTAACTTAGAATCATAGCCATGTTCACCGCTGAATCGCGCCGTAAAATTCAACACAATATTAGTTGTGGGAACCAATTCCACTTTCATAATTTTTGTGTTGAGGGGATGCTTACCGGGATACAAAGGTTCAATCCAAACGCCTTTGTCTCCTCTATTAACTAAATTGCCGTGAGTAAAAGAGTCACCACTAACATCTTCGTGCGATCGGCCTACAAAAGAAATTACCACACCAACATAACCGATCGGTACTTCCGTCATCGGCATCTGTTCCACCTTTGCAAACCAAGGATTGAGATTCCAAGAACCCGAAAGAATCACTTGTTCCTGCAAACCTCTACGTCCACCACCATTGATAAAGCTTTGAGCTTTTTGGAAGTTGTCATGTTGGGGAATTAAAGGCCCAGCAATTTCACCCTCTTCGATCGGAACTCCGTCTAAAGTAGAGACAATTCCCACTCGTTCTGGATCAACTTTGTATAGTTTCAATTGCTCGATTTTCATGTCATGTTTAGCGGCATTAGCAGATGTAATCACCTCAAATAAAGCCGTATTAATCCGATAAGTTCCAGTAGTAATAACAGCCAACTGCCGACCTTTTTCTCCTCCATTGGTGAGGAACTTGCGAGCATTCTGAAAATCGTCACATTCAATGACTTTGCCTAAAATTCGATTGGATGGAATAGTAGCGCCATCATTAGCAACAATTAAACCGATTTCATCTTGGGGAATAACGATAACTTGCTCTTTCCGAATGTTATATTGCCAAGGGAAATAACCAAAATGCCATCCAGGTGGGAGGGTATCTGCTTGCAAACCCGCTTCACTATTCAGCGCAATTAATTTGCCTGCGGGCAAACTTTTGGCGGAGAATTTTTTGGTAACAATTCCCACTTCTCGTTCGCCAATAACTATCAACCCTAAAATCCAACCAATTTTAGGTAAGAAAATCAGAATTACTACAACCCCTCCTACACCATAAATCCACATTGGCAAACTGAACCCGAAATCAGCTTGCATCAACTGAATTTCTTGTGTTTTGGGTTGTTGCTGGTTAATCGGTTGAGGGTTATTTGAAGCGATCGCACCTGCTGGTAAACTAGTCACCAATAAAGATGTTGCTAATGGTAAAATTTTGCGAAGAAAATTGAAATGAGACATATATCTTCAATCTCCAATAAAAGTGGAAACTGTCCACATTCAAACTTATACACTGCCAGCCCTACTTTTTACTGACGTACTTAATTAAGAATTAGGAAAGAGTGAAAAAAATATGCAACCTTAAACCTTAACTTAAGCTTAAAAATCCAGGCTATTTTCCATACTTCAAGTGATTTAATTTGCTTATGAAAGCCAAAGACCGAGACGGTCAACGGACTAGACTATAGCCTAACAAATTTCGTAAATTTGTCTATAGCAGCCTCTCAGCCAGAAAATTGTATCCTAAGTTACAAAAATTCTAACAAAACATTAAAAGATCTAAAAACCGATCGGAAAGAGCGGGATTTTATGGCATGATCGCAAAGTAAATGATTTTTGCGGTTTCAGCGCAGAGGAAACCAAAGATTATGGCGCTTAGACTAGGCGACACCGTTCCCAACTTTACTCAAGCCTCCAGCGAAGGCGAGATCAACTTTTATGACTGGGCTGGAGACAGCTGGGTTGTCCTGTTCTCTCACCCCGCAGACTATACACCTGTTTGTACCACCGAATTAGGCGAAGTTGCCCGTCTTAAACCAGAATTCGACAAGCGCAACGTGAAAGTAGTAGCCCTCAGCGTGGATGATGTAGAATCTCACAAAGGCTGGATTGGCGACATTGAAGAAACCCAAAGCGTAAAGCTGAATTATCCCATTTTGGCAGATCCAGATAAGAAAGTTTCAGACCTTTACGACATGATTCACCCCAATGCTACCAACACGGTAACAGTTCGGACAGTTTTTGTGATTGACCCCGCAAAGAAACTGCGTTTAAGCTTTACCTATCCGCCGAGTACTGGGCGGAATTTTGATGAAATTTTGCGGGTAATTGACTCTTTGCAACTGACAGATAATTACAGTGTGGCGACACCTGCTAACTGGAAAGATGGCGAGGACGTAGTAATTGTACCATCTTTGAAAGATCCTGAAGTTTTGAAAGAGAAATTCCCCAAAGGTTACGAAGAAGTTAAACCTTATTTGCGGATGACTCCTCAACCAAACAAGTAATTTTTAGTTGGGTTGAAATTTGCAATAATTCTTTTGTAGGGTGGGCAATGCTCACCTGATTTTTTTATATAAAATGTAAGTTAAGCAATTGAGAGTAATTTACTATGCTTTCTGAACCAATTGTATTAAAACTGCCTCCCGAATGGCAAATGACAGATGACCAATTTTTTGAATTCTGTCAAGTAAATCGAGACTTACGGATTGAAAGCAATAAATTAGGAGAAATACTAATTATGCCGCCTACAGGTTCAGAGTCAGGTAATAAAGAAATTAATATAATGGGACAGGTTTGGGTATGGTCAGAACAAGATGGTACAGGTATAACTTTTAGTTCTAATGCGGGATTTACTTTATCAACAGGTGCGAAACGTGCGCCTGACGCATCTTGGATAAAATTAGAAAGGTGGAATAGTTTAACTGAAGAAGAAAAACAAAAGTTTGCACCGATTTGTCCAGATTTCGTAGTTGAATTAAGGTCGCCTTCTGATAATCTGAAACCTTTACAAGAAAAGATGGACGAGTATATGAGGGAACCTGGGATACAATTAGGTTGGTTAATTGATAGAAAGAATCGCCAAGTTTATATTTATCGTCCAAATCAAACAGTAGAAATTTTAGATAATCCGGCAACTATCAGCGGAGATCCAGTTTTGCCAGGGTTTATTTTAAACTTGAGTAAAGTTTGGTAAATTGAGAGAGGAAATAAACTATGCTTTCCGAACAGATAGTATTGCGGATGCCGCCAGAGTTGCAAATGACAGATGAACAATTTTTTGAATTCTGTCAAGTGAATCGAGATTTACGGATTGAACGCAACCAATTAGGAGAATTAATCATTATGCCACCCACAGGTGGAACCACAAGCAATCGCAATTTTAGTATAGCTGGGCAATTATATATTTGGTCAGAGCAAGACGGAACGGGTATTTGTTTTGATTCCAACGGTGGTTTTAAACTATCCACAGGTGCAGAAAGAGCCCCCGATGCTTCTTGGATGAAACTGTCACGCTGGAATACTTTATCACAAGAAGAACAAGATAAATTTGTGCCAATATGTCCAGACTTTGTAATTGAATTAAGGTCGCCTTCAGATAATCTGAAACCTTTACAAGAAAAGATGGAAGAGTATATGAGAGAACTGGGAATACAATTAGGTTGGTTAATTGATAGAAAGAATCGAAAAATTTATATTTATCGCCCAAATCAAGAAGTAGAAATTTTAGATAATCCAGAAACTATTAGCGGAGATCCAGTTTTGCCTGGATTTATTTTAAACTTGAGTAAAGTTTGGTAAGTTGACAGAGGAAATAAAAATATGCTTTCTGAACAAATAGTATTGCGGATGCCGCCACAGTTGCAAATGACAGATGAGCAATTTTTTGAATTCTGTCAAGTGAATCGAGATTTACATATTGAAAGAAATAAGTTTGGAGAATTGTTAATAATGCCGCCCACTGGTTCAGATTCAGGAAATAGAGAAGCTAGAATAATTCAACAATTGATGAATTGGGCAGATGAAGATGGTACTGGGATTGCGTTTTCTTCTAGTGCAGGATTTACTTTATCGACGGGGGCAGAGCGATCGCCCGACGCATCTTGGGTAAAATTAGAAAGGTGGAATAGTTTAACCCCAGAACAACAACAAAAATTCGCGCCGATTTGCCCAGATTTCGTAGTAGAATTAAGATCGCCTTCTGATAATCTGAAACCTCTGCAAGAAAAGATGGAAGAATATATGCAGGAACCGGGAATACAGCTAGGTTGGTTAATTGATAGAAAAAATCGAAAAGTTTATATTTATCGTCCAAATCAAGAAGTAGA
>JBAVZX010000521.1:0-2261 GCA_049589015.1 Phormidium sp.
GAATGATGTTGTGGTTCTGAGCTCTGTTGTATCTCGTAAACATATTGAGCTAGTGCATAATGGTTCGGAATGGGAAATTGTTAGTTTAGGTTCCAATGGAACTTATGTGAACGATCGCCCGGTGAAAAAGACTAAGGTCAATGATGGAATGATTGTCCGGTTGGGTAATTCTGGCCCCAAAATTCAAATTCAATTGGAGGTGGGAGATCCGGAAAAAGTTAGTAATAAATCTGAGTCTAAGCGATCGACTGAGAATGATTCAGACCCATCAAAGGATAAAGGTACTTACTTGACTATTCCTCCTGAATAATTGCGAAGTCCTGATTTATCATTACTAATGCTGCATTCACAAGTTTTGCCAAAATGTAGCATTACTGCCGAAGAAAGACCAGCCCATAAAGGTGTATCTACATCAGCTTTTCGTAATGCTTCGGCTGTCCAATCATTACAAGTTTTCAGTATTGAATAACTCCCTTTCGCTGCATAAAATCCACTACTAGATAAGTGACCATTGGCAATTCTGATTGGCTGATTTTGGGAATTCAATTGAAAAGTATTTTTGATAAACTGGGTTAATTTTAAGTAATTTGTTCTAGTAACTTTGACACATTTTAACTCTCGATTTTGGGGAATATTAACAAATCCTTGAACAAGAATTGTAGAAGGCGTAGGTAAAAATAGGGCTTTGACAGCAGTAACAAGATTTAATTCTGCAAGGGTGGGAGTTTGAATATAAAAGTCTCTATCTCCCCAACCAAAGGTGAGATATTTATAATTAGCTGTAGCATCTTTACCAATATCAGAAATATTAAGAAATTCCCGCCAATCAACTATTTGATTGCTGACGGGAAGCACAATATTTGTGTGCATTCCATCGTTAATAATGCAAACCGAAAAATCACATTTTTCTTGGGTAACATTACAGTTGATTACTGGAGTAAAATAACCAATAATTAGAAAGGTAAGCAAGGAGAGTTTACCCAATAAAGAATAATAAAAAATCTTTTTGAGCCAAGGTTTTGGCTTTTTGGTTGTTGATTTAGCTAGAAAATGCTTATTAAATATAGACATGGTTAAGAAAGGTTAGGCTGGATTAGGGGATTGAATCTGATTCAGGATAGAGTAAAATTCAAGTATATTTTACTGATAATTTCCGCAAATCTTATTTAAGAGGTTAGGAGGCAATTTATGGATACACAAGAATCAGTGATTAAGCAAAGTCAACTAATTAATCTGTTAGTGCTCGATCGCCGCACCGCAGAAGAGTTAGGACGGGTAGATCATTTGTGGTTAGATCCGCAAATTCATAGAGTCATCGGTTTAAGTTGTAAGTCAGGTTTTTTGGGTAGTAGTAAACAAGGTGTAACTTGGCGACAAATTGACTCTTTTGGCGAAGATAGCATTTTGGTAAATATTAACCCTGACGAATTTGCTAATCCCGAAAAACCTGATGAAGTATATTCTTTAATCGGTCATGGAGTGTGGACGGATACTGGTACTAAAGTTGGCAAGTTAGTAGATTATTTAATTGTACCTCGGACTGGTGCTGTAGTTAATTATTTGTTCATTTCTAGTGGGTGGAGGGGAATGTTAGATGGTCTTTACATTTTACCAATTTCTAAAATTCAGAGTATTGGTAGTAAACGGTTAATTGTGGAGGAAGCGACTTTTCAAGAACCACAGTTTTATTCGGAAGGTTTGAATCAAAAAGTAGGACAATTTAAAGAGTTTTTTAAGACTGATTTAGAGGAGACTAAGCGCCATTTCAATTCTTTGACAAAAGGGGCGCAAAGTATTGCGGAACAAGCAAAAGATCGGGCAAAAGAGTTGGGCGATCGCGCAAAAGAACAACTTTCCGAAACTCAACAAAAATCGGAAAATCTAGCTTTACCGGAAGCGCCAGAAATTATTGAAATAAAAGCTGAGTTGATGGAAGATTCTGAGGAAAAAGTTTGAGTTGGGAAATAGGGGGAATTGCGCTTTGCATTTCTCCCTTTAACTGGGAAAATATAAGTTTAGGAGAATTAGCTAATGACAGGAATTATCCAAGCAGTTGAAAAGCGTTACTACTCTCCAGAGGAATATTTAGCACTGGAAGAAGTGGCGGAATACAAAAGCGAATATTACGATGGGGAGATTGTACCAATGACGGGTGGAACTACTAATCATAATCAAATTGCGGGAAATGTTTACATTGCATTAAGTCTTGCTTTAAAAGGACAAAACTATCGAGTTTTTATCGGTGATGTACGGTTGTGGAT
>JBAVZX010000522.1:0-2653 GCA_049589015.1 Phormidium sp.
GAATGGAAGAGTTCCACAAACTTTAATCAACAGAGCCTTCCAGATTGGTTGTGTTTGGATGCTGACTGGCAAGGGTTTAAAATTTCCACAATTCCAGAGGTAGCAGATGTAGCAGAAATTTTAGGAATTTTGCAAGTGAATGACAGTCCAGATGAATGGATCTCTCACTTAGAAAGTTTAGGTTTAAAAGGTGTTACCCAAGTTTCCTGTGAGGAGATGTTTGAGGACAAAGGATATTATTAAATTTTACCTACTAAAGTGTGTTTTGCGATCGCACCCAAATGCAATATTAATGATCTTTTTATACTTTACCACTCATTTGTTTTTCGCTCCATACTACATAGGCGATCGCTAAAGTCATTGGCCCAAAAATCATTAAAATGATCAGCATGATTCACTCAACTAATATATAGTTTTTTGTTGAAGTGGCTTAGGATAAGTCTATCTTTACCACACCTTTCCTAGCTGTGTGCTAGAAAACATTTGACTGAATTTACAAAAGTATCCCTGTCAGAGTGTACATCAATAAAAAAGGGTTCTGAGCAGAGTCGAACTGCTTTCGCCAAATTGCCGAAACCGTTTCAGATCCACTAGTCATTATATATAACCTCAAAAATTTAGGCAATGAGGAACACCCACTAAATTAGGTATGGTTTTTACACCATTGCTCTCGTCAACATAGTAACTGGGAAAAATGTGGAGACTGCTACTATTATTTTACGGTTCTCACCATAAACAAAAATTCTTAGCTAAGACATCATAAAAATGTAAATCAAAACGCTAAACAAACAAGCAACAGCTAAGGAAACAAGGAGACACAGTTATGGCTATTATTAGATGGAGTCCTTTTAGTGAAGTTGAAACTCTCCGCCGTCAATTAGATAGAATGTTTGACGATTTCGCTGGACTTACCCCTACAGAAAACACCGTTTGGAAGCCAGCAGTTGAATTGCAAGATAATGGCGATAACTTAACACTAAAAGCTGAAATTCCGGGAGTAGAAGCCAAAGATTTAGACATCAGCATTTTGCGCGATGCAGTTGTGATTCGTGGTGAACATCGCTACGAAAATAAAACCGAAAACAAAGGTTTTTTCCGTTCTGAATTCCGCTATGGCAAATTTGAAAGAGTAGTTGGTTTGCCTGTAGCTGTCCAGAATGATAAAGTTGAAGCTAATTTCGCCAACGGTATTCTTACTCTGACTTTGCCAAAAGTAGAAGAAGCGAAAAACCGGGTTTTTAAGGTGAATTTAGCTGGCAATGAAGATACAACCAACACTGAAACAAATAATACTGAAACTAAGTAATAGATTGTTTTCGTTTGGTAAATTGTTGACTGAATAAGTAATTAATGACACCTTTGTAATCCTCCGCGTCGGGTTACAGAGGTTTTATTTTTCTGCTGTAGGGTGCGTTACTAACGCACCATTTCAACTTGCAAAATTAACTAATTAAGCTAAAGTAGAATCAAGAATTTATTACAAGATGAGAAATGGTTAAGAAAGTTGCGATCGTTGGTGCAGGCCCAAGTGGACTTTTGATGGCACATTACCTATTGCTTCGCGGTGATCAATACCAAATAGACATCTATGAACGGCGAAGTGATCCGAGATTAATTCCATTTTCTAAAGCCAGAACTTTTCCCATTTCTCTCAGTGAAAGAGGAATGACAGCTTTACAAAAGATTCCCGGATTAGTAGAGGCTGTGAAAGCGACTAGTGTAGAAATTAAAGGAGCAATTTCTCATCAAAAAAGTGGGAAAATGCGAGTCATACCCAGAGAGAAAAGTTTGACTACGCTCGATCGCACCAACTTAGTAATCACCCTCTTAGAAAAATTAATAGAAAAAGCCGATAATAACCAGGTTAACATTCACTTTAACTGCCAATGTACCCAAGTAAATTTTACCAACAAAACAGTCAGCTTTCACCAAACTGGAGAAGAACAACCGAAAAATATTACCATTAATTATGACTTATTAATTGCTGCTGATGGCGCACGTTCAGTAATCAGAAATCATTTACTGAACACAGATTTTTTTGAACTCCAACAAAAATATACCCCCAACGACTACAAATCTGTTTATATTTCCCGTATTGATGAATCAAAAACTCAACTAAAACCAGGTTACATTCATAGTTGGAGAATGGAAGACGGGACAACCATGTTAATGCTGCATCAACTAGATGGAACAATGAGTGGTGTTATCCATTTTCTCCGCCATAAAAATCAAATAACTAGTCTTTCTACTCCTGAAGAAGTATTGCAACTTTTCCGCAAAAACTTTCCCGAAATAGGCCAGTTAATGACAGCATCAGAAGCAGAAGAGTTTCTCGCTAGACCAGTATCTTCAGTATTAACAATTCGCTGTAATCGCTATCATCAAGGTGATAGTGTATTATTAATTGGTGATGCTGCACACGCTGTTTCACCTTCTCTCGGACAAGGTTGTAATTCTGCACTTGAAGATGTGGTAATTTTTGACAATCTTTTAGATGAATATTCAGACAACTTAGCACAAGCAGTAGAACAATTTACAGTGCGTCGTCAAGCAGATGCTTACGCCTTAGTCGAACTTAGCGACAATGCTTTTCCCACATCAAAAGGGTTATTTATTCAGTTTTTATTACGGGAAAGTATAGCCAAAACATTAC
>JBAVZX010000523.1:0-7807 GCA_049589015.1 Phormidium sp.
GGACTAGGTTTAACTATTGTGCGGCGATTGGTAGAATTACATGGGGGAACTGTTCAAGCCTATAGTGAAGGAGAAGGTAAAGGTGCAACTTTTACAGTCAAATTACCCTTACTCAAAGAGAATGAAAAAGTCAACTATCAGCTGGATAATAACCAATCCGATTTGATGAAATTTCCCCGATCTTCCACTTCGTTAACTCTTGCTACTGGTTCTTTAATTGGGTTAAGAATATTGGTAGTTGATGATGATATTGACAGTTGCGAATTAGTTGCTAATGTACTTACTCAGTATGGAGCTTTGGTTAAAATAGCTTTTTCGGCTGGTGAAGCTTTAAAGATTATTAAAAAGCTCAAACCAGATGTGTTAGTTAGTGATTTGGGAATGCCGGGAGAAGATGGTTATACTTTAATTAGGAAAATCAGAGAATTAGAAGCTAGCGGTGGCGTAACTATTTGTGCAGTAGCGATCGCCCTTTCCGCTTTTGCCAGAGATGAAGATCGCCGCCAAGCGATCCAAGCTGGTTTTCAAATGCACGTTCCTAAACCCGTGGAACCAGAAAATTTAGCTAAAGTAGTAGCAACCCTTGTCAAACAAAGTTGATTTCTCATTTATATAGCAACTAAAAAACCATGAACTATGAAAAAGATAAATTAAATTATAAATTTTCCTGGTTTGATTGGTTTTGTTTGTGGTATCCCCCAGGTTGGTTGATTTTATTTAACCGCCATTGGCAAAAATATCACGCTGATCCTGATGGTTGGACTTGGCCAGAATATATTTTATTTTTAATCCCCGGTGGTTTTTATTTAGCATTATTAATTCGTTGGTTGCGTCTTGGTTGTCGTTCTCCCCGCTTAGAAAATGAAGAATTCAACCCCAATTATCAACAAGCTTTTCGTCAAGAAATACTTGCTCCCATTGCCAAATATTATTTTCGGGCTGATTTAAAACAAGTAGAAAATTTGCCAGAAACAGCACCATTAATAATCGCAATGAATCATGCGGGAATGTCTTTCCCTTGGGATTTTTTAGTATTAGCTTATTTGTTGGCAGAAACCCGTAATTGGACTGTGCAACCCTTGGCTGGTGTTACCTTATTTGAACATCCTTGGGTAGTTTGGTGGCTACCACCAGGATGGTCACAAGTTTTAGGCGGTGTCAGAGCAGAAATAGATGATTTTGCCGCCGCAGTTTCTCACAAAATAATTTTACTTTATGCGCCCGAAGGTTTACGTGGCCCTGGCAAAGGTTGGTTTTCCCGTTATCATCTAGCAACTTTTCATCCTAGTTTTATTAGTTTAAGCGATCGCTATCAAATTCCTATTTCTCCTGTAATTTGTTTGGGAAATGAATCTCTCCATCCTGGGACTATTAACATCAGAAAATTAGCTACAATATTTCGTCTTCCCTTCTTACCCATTTCCTTTTTAATGCCTGTGTTTCTACTTTTTCCCTCAATGGGAGTTTGGGCAATGAAAACTCGATTGTCTTATTATGTTCAACCTGTTTTTTCACCACATAATCCTACTGATACCAATCACACTAATGCTTATCATCGCGCCCAAGAACTTAGAGAGAATATGCAAAAGCAAATTTTGGAATTAAAAAAGCTATGTTAAGAATTAAGAGGTACAGAGAAACTCGGTTTTTTGAAGAAACCAGGTTTCTACAGTTAAGATATTATCCAACAGTATGGAGATAAGCAACATGAAAATCAAAGGCATCAAACGGGGGAAAGCGATCGCACTCCCCCAACTCCCCGCATTGTCTGTAAACTATTTACAGGGGTTGGGTATTATAGCGATCGTCATCCCACCCATCGCCCCCAAGAACGCCAGCACCAGAGAACTAAAGTAGAACTTGGGGGAGTAAGACTTACGCAAAACTTACTACGAAATGCCAGAAGTACTAGGACTTACGCACTGTAACGGCAGCATCAGGGTTTCAGTTTCTCGATCAATGTCCAGAATAACGTAATTTGGTATTCAGTGCGTAAGTCCTAAAAATTATGGTTTGGTGCCAAGTGGAATAATCTCTACGAAAACTGTTCCACTAGCTGTTTTTCCATAACTATCTTTAATCTTATAAATAAAACTATCACTAAAGAAATTGGGTTGACACTTGCCATAAGTAATTGTTCCATCAGAATTAGTATTTATAGGGCAGCCATTTCTGCTTCTACCCTTTTCAACACTGATGAGGGTCAGGTTCTTGCCAATATCGTTCGTTAGTACAGAAATTTTTCGAGATTCTCCAAAAGGTATAGTTGCTACATCAGGATTGGCAACTATAGGTCTAGATAGACTTGGGTTGGTTGTTACAGGTAATAGCCAAACTGGTTGTGCTGGCAAAATTTTACGATTCGGAGTCCTAACTGGTTGTGCTGGCAAAGTTTCACCATTCGGAGTGCTAACTGGTTGTGCTGGCAAAATTTCACCATTCGGAGTCCTAACTGGTTGTGCTGGCAAAATTTCACCATTTGGAGTGCTAACTGGTTGTGCTGGCAAAATTTCACCATTCGGAGTGCTAACTGGTTGTGCTGGCAAAATTTCACCATTCGGAGTCCTAACTGGTTGTCCTGTAGAAATTGACTGTATTACAACTAACAACAAAGCTGTAACCAAAGCCAGACAAACAAAAGTCATTTTCTTCAAAAGCTTTCTTGGAAATCTCATTAGCACACCTCATAATTGCTTAGGTTACATCAAAATGGGCGTTGCATAGATGCGGGATGAATTGGCGGTTGAAATGATTAAGGATTCGTTTCAAATTGGGTGAAATCATCCGACGATTTTGCAACGCCTCAAAATGGGATTGGAGAAGTTTAGCCCCTATGGAGAAGGCGATCTACAATCGTCGCTTGGCTGAACCTTAACGGGGACATATCCTTTGCCCAACGGTTGTTGTAGTCGGCTGTCGAATGGACTGAATGCTTCAACTCTCAAGTTCTGTAATCCGGGCGGCAAGGAGCATCTATCTAGGGTCACAGGGGAACCAGGATTTGGTCTAGCCCTCTGAGGTGAAGTAACTGCATTAGAAAGAGCAGTTGTCCCTGGATTAGACGCAGCAATCGATTCTCCTGTTTTCTCTGAAGTCCAGATGAGGGTAGCGTAATCAAAGAACCCTTGAATGATTTGATTAAAGGGTTCAACTACCGGAACCTCAACAGAAACATCTTTTTGTTTGTTGACTAAGTTAGTTCTAAAAGTGAAGGCTCTCCTGAAAAATTTATTAGGATCGATGTCTATTGGTCCTCCAAAACACTTAGGAGCTTTTTCTAGTAGTTCACTCATTCCCAGAGTTGCACCTCCTACTAACCAGTGTAAAGCCTCATTGTTAGGTAGTTTAGGTAAAGGAAGACAAACCTTTCCGATGTCGATCCTTATGGTTGGAGCAATGAAATCGTTGATAACAACAGGAGTCATTGCTAAATCCATACCTGTACTTACTTTTATTGGAATAGTTACTGTCTTTTCTACAATTGTATGTAAACGAAGTTCTTCATTTTGCTTGACTTCTACAGGAGAGAAATCTTTCCTTTGAGGCTCAACGACACTTAACTCAGCCTGTGGATGATCGGCATCTAAACGAGCATAAGGCTCAATAGAAACCTCTGGTCCTATGAGACTGTAGAGCAAAACTTGGATACGAGGTTGGAGCCTTACCTCAGTACTGCCTTTTAAGTCGGCTCTGCCACAAAAGTTCGACCCTACAATCGATTTATTACTGATATTCGTAATCCATATATCTCCTTTAGGATTGCTATTAAACGTAAAGTCACCGTAACCATTCTGGAAAAATCCGATCACTCCTTCCCTATATCCAGCTTGCAACCCCGTAGTAAATCTTAAATCCATTGTCAAAGGGAAATCGATCCATACTGGGATAAAATTAGCAATAAGAAAGGGAATTCTAAACGCGCCTGGTCCTTCAAAACCTGTAGGAATAGGGATGACTTTTGTTGCTCTCAAGTCATGAAACCCATCCATTGCAAGCCCTCCCATCACAGTCTCATCAATCTTGACATCCATTGAGAATTTAAAGACGTTACCACTAACAAATCCAATTACGCTTTCGTAGTTCTCTAACTTAACTCCTTCAAAACGTCTACCGTTCTTAGGAATTTCCATCTTGACACTAAGCCCTAAATAAGCGAGGAAATCCAACTCTTGCTGACGCTCAACTTGCACCGTAGACTTGAATCGACTTGATGTTCTTCGACCTGCCGCATCATTCATTGTACGGGGTTCAATACGAACTGGCTCTTGCGACGGAGGATTATTGAGTAATTCCTTTAAATCAAAGGCAAACTGTTTCGATTCAGGTGGAATAATTTCATTTGGGGATGGTAATCGCTCAAATGGGTAGTCTTGAGTTTTTGTTTGTCCATCCTTGCTTTGATCAAAATTTTTATCAATTGCTTTCTTTTGAGCAAGTTGATATCGCCTTGTATATTCCTCTTTAATACATGGAGCTATGTATGAGGGCCATTTTTTAGATCCTAATTTCAGTCCAGTACCAAGCTGTACATTAGGCAATTTTCCAACTTCTGATGATGGATAGCTAATGCCGTTTGCCACTGGTACGGGATCTCGTGGATTAGTTCCTCTTGGATAAGGAAGCCCTAATCCGGGGTAGGGTCTACCAATATTAGAAGGTAGAGATGGATCAATTGAGACCCAATCAGTATCTTTAAGAGTTGGAGGTTGAGAGAAATCAATGGGAGTTGAGCTTTTGCTTTCAGGGTTGAAACTAATAATAAGTCCTTCGGCCCCAAGTTGGTCTTCAAGGAGTTTAGGAATGTCAAAGGGTTGTCCGTCCTTACGTTTCGGAAAGAATTCTTCAATCGCTGCAAAAGCTACTTCAACGCAAGACTGAGCAATTTCAGGTGGTAGAACTCTCAAAATTTTGACTGGTGGTATTGTAGCTGATGCTCCAAGCATGACATCACCAACTCTAAGCGTTGGCATTGCCCTTCTCCAAACACTACGATCATTTGTAAAGCAAATCCTTCCAGGAATGCCCGTCATGTCTGTAATTAAGCTCTGTTGACCTTCGGTTCCTTGTACACTTACTTCATCAGGAATTACTTTGACGTGCGCTGGAGTATCGATATCGCTGGGGTTAATTACAAAAGATACTCTTGCGTTATTTGTTTGCCCATTATTGGCGGTAGCAGTAGCTGTGAGTGTTTCAATCTTGGTATCAGTAGAACCAAAAATGAGAGTAGAGCCTCGACCAACAGTCTGCTCATTTGAGTTTGTCCAGACTATTGTGGAGGAAATATCATTGCCATGACTATCTCGTGCAGTAGCGCTGAGTTTGATCGATTGCCCAGTGCTTAATGCTTGTCCATCAATATTGGGAAAATCAACAATACTAACGAACACGCCATTAGGTTCTCCACCACGGCTCGGAGGCACAACTGTCCAAGGTACAATTACTACACCAGGATCTGGTTGTTTTGAGTTAGGAATAGTTGAGTTTGTACTAGGTGAACTTGTTCCCGTGCTTGTAAGTTTACCCGAATAAACAAGTGCTCGATAAACAAAAGCAGCAACCTCAGCACGAGTGGCTTGTTTGTTGGGATTGAGTTGATTTAGCTGAGGATAATTGACAACCAATTGCCGCTCTGTTGCAGCAGCAATTGCAGGAACAGCATAATTAGGGATTTGAGACGCATCTGCGTAGAAAGATACGATGCCTATATCTTCAGGCTGTATCTTCAATCCATTTGCTAAAGAGACTAAGACCTCAACTCTAGGAATGTTTTGGCTTGGCCGAAACTTACGATCTGCGTAACCCTCTAAAAACCCCCCCTGGTAAGCTGTCTGGATTGCAGAATAGCCCCAAAATTTTCGGGGAACATCTACAAAACTGCTTGCAGATCTTTCTATTGAAGGTTGAAATGCTCTGTTAATAATTGCTGCAAATTCTGCTCGCGTTACCGCATTGTTTGGTTTGAATTGACCCTTTTGTGGATAGCCTACAACGATCCCTAGTCTCGCTAAAGGCTCAATATATTGCTGCGCCCAGTGTCCTTGGATGTCAGAAAAAGTTGCCTTTCCGTTCTGAGATGTTGAATTGGTCTGTAGCATTGAAAAATTCGTTTGGCTGAAAGCAGCTTGGGGATAACTTAAAGATGATGAAAGAACTACTACAAAGGCTAAAATAATAGTCAGTAATTTTCTCAACAAGATTATCAGAGGTTTCATCAATACTTTCTCTCAGTAAATAAATTTGTTTGACTTTAGGACTTACGCATTGACAAATTAGTGCAAATATGAATTAGGTATTCCTCACACAACTTAGGTAATATTAAGAAAGGTAGAGAGTACAGTACTTAGTAGCCTGGAAACATCCCCACCTCAGCGATTACTTAATATTCTTGTTCAAGCAACTCTCGATGTCAGTAGGATAAAGTAGGAAAAAGTAGGTTTCTTTGGTAGAGTGTACCTACCGTAAAATTACTTAACTTTGAGCTATGAATCCAGCACATCATAAGTTACCGATCGACTTAGTAGATACACTCCTATTCCAAAACACCAAAAAACACCTAACAGATGTGCAAACAGCCATCATCAAAGGTGCATTGCAAGACAAGTCTTACTCAGAAACTAGCCAAGATAACGGGTATACGGAACAATACATCAAGGAAGAAGGGTCAAAATTTTGGCGTTTACTCTCCAAAGTATTAGGAGAAAAAGTCACCAAGGCTAATTTTAGAGCAGCACTAGAACGTAGATTAGAATCAGAGAAAGTAGCACCAATCACAGTTGATTTACAATCACTTCAATCAACCATTCCCGCTATTGAACCTCACCAAGACTGGGGAGAAGCACCTGATATTCCGCTGATTTATGGTAGAAATAATGAATTGGCTACCTTAGAACAATTGCTAATTAAAGAAAAATGCCGTTTAATCGCATTATTAGGTATGGGTGGAATTGGGAAAACCACTTTAGCTTTACGCATTTCCCAAGCAACTCAGTATAATTTTCAATATGTTATTTGGCGCAGTCTCCGCGAATCTCCACCAATTGAAAAAATTGTAACAGACTTAATAAAATTCCTCTCCCATCAACCAGAAGTACAAATCCCGGAAACATTAGGAGAAACAATTACTCAGTTAATTAATTACCTACGCAATTCTCGGTGTTTAATTATTCTAGATAATTTTGAATCAATTTTAGAGAGTGGTACCAGCAATAGTGACTATCGCCAAAGATATCAAGGATATGGTGATTTAATTAAAAGAATTGGAGAATCAAAGCATCAAAGTTGTTTGATGATCACTAGCCGGGAAACTCCCCAAGAAGTAGTACATCTGTCAGGAAAAAATCGACCTGTACGAACCTTACGTTTAAGTGGGTTAGCGCAATTAGAAGCACAAAAAATCTTTCAAGAATATGGCATTTTCTCAGCTTCAACAGAAGAATGGCAAACTTTAATCAATCATTATGCTGGTAATCCTCTAGCTTTAAACATGGTAGCCTCGGCAATTGAAGAATGTCTGGATGGTAATGTTTCTCGTTTTGTTGGTGAGTATTTAAAAAATGAACGTGCATTGTTTGACGATATCCGCGAACTCTTAAATCAACAGTTTGAACGATTAACTCCTGCTGAAAAAGAGATTATGCACTGGTTAGCCATTAATCGGGAACCTGTAACTGATTGGCAATTAGAAAAAGATATAATTTCTCCGGTTACACAACAAGATTTATTACCAGCTTTGCGTTCGTTAATGCGACGTTCCTTAATTGAAAAGGTTAATGATGGTTTTACTTTACAAAACGTCGTTATGGAG
>JBAVZX010000524.1:0-2016 GCA_049589015.1 Phormidium sp.
TTTCCAATTAGGTGGCCCAGCAATGTGGCCTTTGCTAGGTCTGTCGATCCTGTCTTTGACCGTGATCTTGGAGCGTCTGTGGTTCTGGGCGAGAATTCTCAGCAAAGAAAGGGAGATAGTTAACCGAGTTTTAGATGCGGCGGTGCAGGACTGGGAGGCGGCGACGGAAATTGCTAGACGTTCCAACAGTAAGCCAATAGGCCGATTTCTTTATGCACCGTTGCGTTTGGGTCAACCCGATCCAGAGGTGTTTAAGCTAGCACTGGAAAGTACAGCCCATGAAGAGTTAAACTCGATGCGCGGCGGAGACAAAATTTTAGAAGGGATTATTGGTTTAGCGCCCTTGCTGGGTTTGTTTGGTACAGTTTGGGGTTTAATTGTGTCGCTGCGATCGATTCGGATTAGCGATCTAGGAACTCCTTCCACTAGTGGGGTAACTTTGGGAATTGGGGAAGCTTTGATTAGTACCGCTTCGGGGTTGGTAGTGGCGATCGTCACTTTAACTTTCTACCGTTTGTTTCAAGTTTTGCTATTTAATCAGATGAAAATTTTTCATCGATCTGGTAGCGAATTAGAATTACTTTATCGTCAGTATTGGTCACAATCTGGTTCAGCTTCAAATCGTAAAGGCAAAAAGAGAAATGCACCACCACAAAAACCAATAATTAAACCAGAAGAAGTTAAACCAGAAAAGGAAATAGTTTCTCCTCCAATTACTAGAGATTTTGCTAAACCTGAAGAATCAAAGACTCAAATTCAGGCAGAAACCATTGTGCAAACTCCAGAAACAGATTCGGATTTGCCACCAACCGAAACTGTATCAACCGAAACTTCAGCAGAGGAAGTTAATCCTACTTTACCGGGCAAAACTGGTTTATTTCAACGGTTGCGAAATCGGCTGAAAAATAATAACAACTACGAAGTAAAAGAAAGCACTTTTACAGAAGCACCGGAAACAGCAACAAGCACCGATAATTATTCAAATGAACCCCAGGTAACTGAAGCAACAACGACTTCAGAAAATGTTGATGTAGAGGAGCATATAACTGCTAGCAATCCTAACTTTTCTGACACCTCAGAGACAACAGTAGAAGACAGCAAAAAAGACTAAAATAGATGAAAAGTTGAGTGCCGATTTATCTAAGTGCAATCATGCACTGACATCGGCACTAATCAAAAAAACATTTTTCAGCGTTCTTTAGTTAGGTAATTTTCCCAAAATGAAACTAAATCTTGATAACTCATCTGATGAAGCCAGAATAGAAATTCTGCCACTAATTGATGTAATATTTTGTATATTGACTTTCTTTTTGTTAGCAGCTGTTGGTTTAACTAGACAGCAAGCAATTACTGTTGATTTGCCTCAAGCCAGTAATGCGACTTCACCACAAATAGTTTCGAGATTATTAGTTAGCATCAATCCCTACAATCAAATTTATGTAGAAAATCAGTTAGTAACTCCTGAACAATTAGAACAACAATTGCGGGAATTTAATCAAAAAAATCCCCAAGGAACAATGGTTTTATACGCTTCTAAAACAGCTTTTTATAATGATGTAGTGCAAGTGTTGGATAAAATGCAGGCAGTGGGAGGCGATCGCGTCGCCCTAGCCACTTTACCCGAACCGGAAACCTCCGAGCAAATTCCCGGCGCAGTTTCTCCCCAACTCACCCCAAGTTTTCCCGGTGTCATCACTCCCGGAACTCTCCCCACCCCCACCCCTGATGCCGGAATTCCCGGAGCACTTCCCATTCCCACCCCAGGCGCACAAGTTCCCGGAGCACTCCCCACCCCTTCCACACCAGGTACAGGAATTCCCGGAGCACTCCCCATTCCCACCCCAGGCGCACAAGTACCCGGAGCACTCCCCACCCCAGGCGCACAAACACCGGAAGCACTTCCCATTCCCACCCCAGGCGCACCAGTTCCCGGAACTTCTCCCCCGGCAACGGCTACTCCCGGCGTGACTCCAGAGAGTTCGCGATCGCGTTAGCTGAGATCTTGTACCAAGAGGC
>JBAVZX010000525.1:0-2425 GCA_049589015.1 Phormidium sp.
GCGTTGGCGATCGCAATTTTACTATTATGGCGCAGAGTTTTTCCTCCCAGAGTTAGCAGCAAAAAAAATGGCGAAAAAAGAAATTTGTTTTTCTACGTTTTTAGTGGCTCATTGTTGATTTTTTCTAGCTTGGTTCTGTTCTCTTTTGTGTTTCCTGAAATCATTCAAAATTTAGTTGTTCAACCTAACGAAGTCGCTAGAGAAAGTCGTTACATTGAAAATAATATTAAATTAACTAGAGAGGCATTTCAATTAGAGCAAATTGAAGTACAAACCTTTAACCCTGAAGGTGATTTAACCGCAGAAGTTATTCAGAGAAATGACGAGACAATTCGGAATATTAGGGTTTGGGATACCCGTCCACTTTTACAAACTAATCGTCAATTGCAACAGATTAGACCTTACTATAGATTTCCTACAGCCGATATCGATCGCTACAATATTTTAACTGCTTTACCAAAAAATTTAGAGAAACGCCAAGTTATTATTGCAGCTAGAGAATTAGACTATGAAGCTGTTCCTGAAGCAGCTAAAACATGGGTAAACAAACACTTAGTTTATACTCATGGTTACGGTTTTACGGTTAGTCCGGTGAATACAGTTGCAGCCGGAGGACTACCACCTTATTTTGTCAGAGATATTGGAGTAACGACAGACGATGGCACTTTACAAACATCTAATCCACTAATTCGTTACACTATTCCTACCAACAATCCCCGCATTTATTATGGCGAAATTACTAATACTTATGTGATGACTAACACCAAAACCAGGGAATTAGATTTTCCTAGCGGAGATGAGAATGCTTATAACATTTACGATGGTTTTGGAGGAATTAAAATAGGTGCTTGGTGGCAGAGATTGGTATTTGCCAAATATTTGAATGATTGGCAAATGTTACTCACGGGAAATTTTACTGACCAAAGTAAGTTGCTATTTCGGCGGAATATAGAACAGAGAGTACGTGCGATCGCACCTTTTTTAAAATATGACCGTTATCCTTATTTAGTAACTACTACCGACCCAAAAGAACCATTAACAAAAAATGAGCAAAGAAATCATTTATATTGGATTATTGATGCTTATACAACTAGCGATCGCTATCCCTATTCTGATCCAGGAAAAAACGAATTTAACTACATTAGAAATTCCGTAAAAATAGTAGTTGATGCGTATAACGGAGACGTGAATTTTTATGTAGCTTTCCCTGAAGATCCGATTATTCAAAGCATATCTGCGATCTTCCCGACAATGTTTAAACCTTTATCGGCGATGCCAGGGGTACTTCGCACTCATATTCGGTATCCGATAGATATTTATAGTATTCAATCGGAAAGATTACTCGCCTATCACATGACAGATGCGCGAGTTTTCTATAATCGCGAAGATTTATGGAAAATTCCCACAGAAATTTATGGCGGACAACCACAATCAATCGAACCTTATTATTTAATCATGAGATTGCCCACCGCCAAAGAAGAAGAATTTATTTTGCTTATGCCTTTCACACCTATAGGCAGAACCAATTTAATTGGTTGGTTGGCAGGTCGTTCTGACGGTCAGGAATATGGTAATTTATTACTTTATCAATTCCCCAAACAACAATTATTTTTTGGGCCGGAACAGATTGAAGCGTTAATTAACCAAGATCCAGTAATTTCTCAGCAAATTTCCCTGTGGAATCGTCAAGGTTCAAAAGCAATTCAAGGTAATTTATTAGTCATTCCCATTGAAAGATCGCTACTTTATGTAGAACCAGTTTATTTAGAAGCAGAACAAAATAGTCTACCAACTTTGGCTAGAGTAATTGTGGTTTACGAAAACCGCATTGTGATGGCAGAAACTTTAGAACAATCACTCAATGCAATTTTCCAACCTCTCCAAGAAACTCCCGCGCCGATTATTCGTCCTCTGGAAGGTGTACAACCATAATAGTGTTCAATTATTAATTAAAAGTTTGTAGTAGCGACTTTAGTCGGATATTTTTAAATAGAAGGACTGAAGTCCTTACAACGGACAAGTCCTCACTACAACTTACTTACTGACGATCAGCGTCACGCCACTCACTCCCCAAGCGGTAAAAAATTCGCGAAATAATTCTTCGCTGGCTGCACCCATTTCCCCATCTTCACCGATAATTCCTCCGGTAACTAATTTTCCGCGATCGCTCTCAAAAGTCAACCGCTGTTCGCCATTTTCATCCTTCTGGATTAACAAACGACCTCTCGCTAAAATTTGACCAGCACTACTCGAAATTGCACAACGCATTGTTTATTTATTATTCATGTTTCCTTGTTTATTTTAAAACAATAAATGGCTAAAAACCCGATTTTTTGATCTAATTAACTCAAGTTGCTAGTTACAAGTCTGGCTCTTTCTTAGCCCCCCTTATTAAGGGGGGTTGGGGGGATCAAAACCTAGTAAT
>JBAVZX010000526.1:0-2718 GCA_049589015.1 Phormidium sp.
TCTTCTTCTTTCTTCGCGCTCTTCGCGTCTTTGCGGTTCAAAAAAAAGGATAATTAAAGCAGACATAACCAAGTGAATGACGCAAAATTCCAACTTAGACTACAAATTTGTCGCCACAGAACCACTAGGAAAAAGTGGACAAAAGGGAGAACGGCAAGTTTGGGAAATAGTCAAAAAAGTTTTTACAGAAAGGGAATGTTTAGCTTATTGGCGATATCCAATTTTTTGTGAGTTCCGCAAAGTTCGCAAAGAACCAGATATTTTAATCGCTGATATTGAACTTGGTCTAATTGTAATTGAGGTAAAATCAATAACAATAGACCAAATTCTCGCTATTAATGGTCATCGCTGGGAACTCCGCAACTTTTATACTAATAGTAGTAACCCTTACGAACAAGCAGAAAATCAATTGTTTGGGTTGTTGGGGTATTGCGATCGCGAACCCAACCTCCGCAGTCAAGTCAGTGGTAGAGTTATAGTAGCCTTACCCTTCATTTCCCAGCAGCAATGGCAAACCAAAGGTTTCGCTAAACTCCCCAGTTCGCCGCCCATCCTCTTCCAAGAAAATCTGTTTTTAGAAACCAAAAAACCCACATTTTTAGATCAAATTTGCAAAACATCCCCCATAATTAAAGGCAGAAAACTAAACTCAGAACAATGGAAACTACTCTTATCAGTATTAGGAGGAAACCCAGTTTTTCGCCAACCCAAAACTAGCCTATCCCCCAATCAAGAAAACCCAGAGAAGAAAAGTCTTCGCGCCAGCATTTTAGAACAAGTCAGACAAAACTTATCAGAGTTCGACTTACAACAAGAAAATATTGGTAAACAAATTCCCCCCGGAATGCAAAGAATTCGCGGAATTGCAGGTTCAGGAAAAACTGTTTTACTATGTCAAAAAGCCGCAAATATGCACTTGAAATATCCCGAATGGGACATTGCTTTAGTGTTTTTTAGTCGCAGTTTATACGAACAAATTATTACCCAAATAGATAAATGGATACGCCGCTTTAGTCATAACGAAGTACAGTATAATCCAAACAATGAAAAGTTGCGCGTCCTTCACGCTTGGGGTGCAAAAGATCAACCGGGACTTTACAGCATGATTTGTGAAGCAGCAAATGCCCCAAAATTAACTGTTTTTGATACTGAAAATAAACAACCAAATGAATCTTTAGCAGAAGTTTGTAGTTTCCTGTTAGAAAAAACCCCAATTCCCCAAATCTTTGACGCTATTTTAATCGATGAAGGTCAAGATTTGATTGTTGATGATGAATTTAAATTTCAAGATAAACAACCTTTTTATTGGATGGCGTACCAAGCATTACGACCTTTTGATGAACATCATCCCGAACAACGCCGCTTATTTTGGGCTTATGACGAAGCGCAAAGTTTAGATTGTTTAAATATTCCCACAGCAGGGGAATTGTTTGGTGATGAATTAGCGCATTTAGTAACAGGTCAATATCCCGATGGTATCAAAAAAACGGAGATTATTCACCGATGTTATCGTACTCCTGATCCTATTGTAACTGCTGCTCATGCGATGAGTATGGGTTTGCTACGTCGGGGGGGAATGGTATCAGGAATTACCCGAACGGAAGATTGGAAAGCGTTAGGTTATGAAGTGCAAGGTCGGTTTACTCGCGGTCAACAAGTTACGCTGAAAAGATTGAATGATGATTCTCCTAATATTATCACAAAACTTTGGGAAAAGCCAGTTTTAGAGTTTGAAACATACTCTTCTCGACAGGCAGAGTTAAGGGCTTTAGCTGATAGTATTGTAAGGGATGTTTTGTGCGATCGCCTCCAACCCAGCAAAGAAATTTTGGTCATAGTTTTAGGTTCCTTTTTCGAGGCGATGCGATTAGAAAATCATGTTGCTGAGTTCTTAATGTCGGAAGGGATTAAGATATTTATTCCGGGAACAACTAATTGTAACATTTTAAAGGCTGATTCGGAAAATAGCGATCGTAATAAATTCTGGTGTGAAGGCGGGGTTACCGTATCCCGCATTCATCGCGCCAAAGGTAACGAAGCAGACATGGTTTATGTAGTTGGTTTAGATAATATAGCCAAAGACGAAAGTAATATTAGATTAAGAAATCAACTATTTATCGCTTTAACTAGAACTCGCGCTTGGGTAAAATTGAGTGGCGTTGGTAAGTATCAAATGTATGAAGAAATGCACCGAGTAATTGCCAGTGGCGAAACCTTTACTTTTATATTCAATCATCGCCCAAAACGCGAAATTAGCGTCACCGATGCCGGGGAATTATTGAAAAGATACGCAGCAGGTGGGAGAAACTTTCAAAATGCAGATTTGCGAGGAATTCAGTTAGCTGGTGCTAATTTACGAGGTGCAAATTTAATTAGTGCTAAGTTACACAATGCTAATTTAAGCAATGCAAAATTGGATAGCGCCAAATTGGTAATTGCCGATTTGAGTAACGCCGATTTAAGTAACGCCACTTTGCGAAAAGCTAAATTAATGGGCGCAATTTTAAGAGATGCAAATTTAAGCGGCGCAGATTTAAGTCGTGCAGACTTAAGTGATGCAGATTTGCGAAATGCAAAGTTAGTTGGTGCGAATTTGTTGGGGGCAAATTTGAGTGCTGCTGATTTGACTAACGCAGATTTGACGGGGGCGAATATTGCGGGAGTTGAGTTTGGTGATAGTAAAGTTTATTTTTGACACTCTCGCCGTCAAGCTTGCGC
>JBAVZX010000527.1:0-6023 GCA_049589015.1 Phormidium sp.
CTGACAGAGTATTAGGGCATCTTCTATATTAATATTTAAAGTGAATGCTACGTATCCAGTAGTAGCCCCATCCCTGTCTACTAATATTTTTAATACGTGCATTTCTTCTTCTGATAAGTCTCTAAGAATACGAAAAAGTAGTTGTTTTTTAGTAATAGTGCTTTTAGGAAAAGTTATAGAGTTAGCTAAAACAGTTGCAAAAATCTGCTGTTTTAGATCGGAGGATGTTTTAGTAGCATCTTCCACAATTTGGAAGACAAGCGCTCGAAATTCATCAGAATTTAAAGCAGTTTTGTCTAGTTTGTCAGATTCTATATCCTTAAATTTAGCTTTACAATAACTTATAAATTTGTCTAAATTTTTTTGCTGCCAACCAAACAGTGCTACGTTTAGTCCTCCTGTAACAACAGCTAAAGCAGTAAAATTAGGAATTATCGCCAGCAAGGTTGCTACTCCCATGAGTATAAACTGGCCTCTATTGCTTAAGTCATTTGGTTCTTGGTGATTTTCAGTCATGCTTTAAGTTTTTTTTTGTATTGTAATTTATCCTACTTGACTTTTAGCACCTAAAATTACTCGACATCCAGCGCGAGATTCGCGTCATTGAGCGAGAGACGCGACAGATAATGATATGGATGATTTTTACCTCTAAAAAAAGAACAATAAAATAACCTCTAAAATATGGATGTATTAACTATGAATCAGCAACCTGAAGTAGAATTAGGAAGTACGACTATTCTAACTTTCTCAAAAATTGAGACAAGTGCCGCTACTAAAAAAATGGTTAATTCGGCTGAGGAGTATCAAAGAGTCCTAACTTTGCTAGCGAAATAACAACAGAAATTGACAAGTTAGTTCTTTCAACCGCTTGAGCAACAGTTGTACCATTTCGCACTAAAGCAAGAAACTCTCGAACTTTAAATATCACCGGGTCATTAGTAGTAGTATAACCTCTTCTAATAGCCACTTCTAACCCACGTTCAACATCAGCAAGCGATAAAGTTTGATTATTACCTAAAAATACATTCTGTTCCCGATTAAGTGTAACTGAAGAAATAGCAATACCGTTATTTGTAGGTTGTCCAGAACAGTGAACAATATTAAATGTATAAAGACGTTCAACTCCTTCATAAGAACGAGTTTTGACAAATAAATTGGTAATAGGAGTTGTGATAGCACCAGGGAATCGTAGTGTTTGAATCGGCTGAACAAATATCATTCGAGCTTGGTTACTTTTCAATTCAGCATCAGTATTCAACACAACTTTGGATGGGTCTGCTAATCGAATATAAGTAACAACTTCGCCTGTTTGAGTAAAGTCAATAACACTGGCTCGACCACGCCATACTTGAAGATTAGTAGTCGTATTTATTGCAGAGTTTTTTTCGACTATTCTCAATGCTGATGTTTGAGCTTGGGAAACTGTTACAACACCAAAAAAGGTGAAACTTACCAAAGCTGAAGGTACTAAAATTTGACTAATCTTTTTCATTTTATCTTAGTTTATCGACGAACAAAAACAAAGGAATTAACAAATACAGAAACCTCAGTTCCCTCTGGAACAATAGCCACATTACCTCGTTTTAAAAGTTCTTGCGTGCTACGGTCAGAACGCTCGCGTAGCCGTTCGGCTGTAGGTGTAAAAAATCCCTCTAAAGCAGCTGCTAATATATTAGGTTGTGACCTGTTGCTAGTTTGTACGGTAGTACTTCCAAAAACGCCACTTTGCTGACTAAAAACTTCTTGAGTAGGTCGGTTAATGATTTCTCCTACCCGTCCCAAACTACTGAGAACTCCAACTAAAACATCAGTCCTAGCAATTTCGGAACCTCTATCAAATAAACCTTGTGCAATCAGAGGTTGGTTATTTTCGCCACGAATTACCAAGTGTCCAGCAGGTATTGGTACTTGATGGATGCGTCCGCTAGAGTCAGGGTAGACAACTGCTACCACACTTTGAGATACCAGCCGATTTGAACGAGTTACGTTATTTACTTCAGTGATGAGGATAGTACCAGATGGTAAAGCGATTCCTCCATCAGCAGCCTTAATATCCTCAGTTAATTGGACGGCGAATCTTCCACCTGTGGGACTTTGACCAGCTTCATCCCAAATCATCGGTACGATTACCTTTGCTTTAGCAGATGACCCAATGGCTATTTGAACATCGCTGTTTTGGTTAACTGGGGTGCGGTTGAGAATTCCAATTTCGCCTGGACTCATGGCGGTAGGATTGGTATCTCCAATAGTGACGGTAGCTATCCCTGAATCAACTTTTGGCTGCGAGTTTATCTGTTTTTGTTGTTTGTCTTGGGGGAATGGTAGAGAAATTGCGCTCGCAGTCGGGGAAAGATTTGGTGTCGTTGGTACTGTGGGATTAGGTGTGTTAGGAGAAGCAGTAGAACTTTCAGCAGTAGGAACCTCAGCAACTTCTCCTCTGATTTGTCCCAAAGCAGCTAACTGTGCCCAACGTTCGTAAGGGTCTACTTTTTCAGCAGTCGGCGATGGTTTGGAAGTCGAAGGTGGAGGCGATGTTATTAAACGCGGTGGTGGTTGTATCGGACGAGGAACTAGAGGAATAGTTTGTACTACTCTGGGAGGTGGATTAAAGTTTTGCACTCGTCTAGGAGGTTCAGGAGTTCTAGCAACTGGTACGGGTTTTGGTGTAGGTTTTGGTACAGGTTGAGGAGTAAGAGTAGGACGTTCTTTTGGTGTAAGTGGTTGAGCTTCTATTGTCCGTTGTTGGTCTTGAAAAGCAAGCCGACTTTTGAGTTCTGCTGACTCATCATGAGGAACAGAAGAAGTAACTTCAGGAGTTGATGTTTTTGCTGGTTGGCGGACGGGTTTAGGAGCAAAAAAGGTAAACCAGAGAATGCCAAAAATGCCGAAAACTACTCCAGTACCAACCAATACAGAAAACATTCGCACTGATGGTTTTTCGGAAACCGGAAGAGTTTCTGTTGGCTCATTTTCCTGTTTGATTCTATATTCAGATGCAAGTAATTCGTCTGCTTCTTCGTCGTATCCCGCAAATTCTAGTTCATCATTTCGACTGATTTCTGGTTCATTTCGATGATTATTAGTACTAGAATAAGCTTCTTCAATCCCATCTGGTTCGTCGTCAAATTCGTAGTTAGTTTGTGCTTTAGTTGAGTTCATATTTTTACCTAAATTCAGTTGGGTTTAAAATCTGTGATGCGATTAATTTCTAATCCGGCGGAGCGAAGTTCGTAGACTTTTTGTTCAAATGCAGAAGCTTGATTTCCCAAAGGAGAGGTTTGAATTTCTACCGCCTTTATTCTAAAAGTGCGATTGAAAGGAATTCTTTCATCCCTTCCCAAGGTTCGGTCTACCAGCAGTCGGGTTGCTATCATGTCTATTTCCCATTCCCCAGGGCGAATTTCTCTAGGTTCTGAGATGAATGAGATAATAACTGTGGAGCGTAATTGACCGGAAAATACGGTACTGGGAACGAGTTCGGCTATTTGAGCTAGGGAGGCTTTGCCAAATTCTGGTTCCATTAATAAGGAAGCAAAATAGCTACTAGTTGTCACTCGTTTAGAATTAACTTTAATACCTGGGTCGGTTTCGTTACTACCGGGGATTTTGTTATCCCAGTTAAAGGTTAATTCTGTCCAATTTTTGACGAAGTTTTGAATAACGGATGAATACCGGAAAAGTCTATCGCGTTCCGAAACGTAGTAAGTTTGACCGTTGATTAATTGAACTTGCGTTGTTTTCATCGCAGCTACCGAGTTGATTCGGTAAGCGACAAATAAGTGTAAAATGAGGGTAAGAATATTAACTCCCGTGAGAATCAGGAAGCACAAAGCGAGTAAATTCTTGGCTTCTGGTAGCAGTGCTGATTGTGGAAATCGTTGAAGTTTCATGTTATCTAAATCTCTTGTGAATTGCCAGAGTTGTTGCGGCTCCAATGGCGTTACTAAACACATCAATTATTTGTTTGGCATTACCAGCAATGCCGTTATACAAAGCGATTCCACCTCCACCAGCGATTAAAAGGGCTAGTCCAGGTGCGAATATACTAATGAAGAATAGAAAGGCGACATCGCTGGCTAATTCGGCTCCTGAATTGACTAAAACAACGGCTGCTATTCCGACGATAATGTTGTAACCTAGTTGTGTTCCAAATAAACTTAAAAAACCTGTTGTCCAAGCCCAAATCGGTCTACCTTGTAAGGGAAGTAAGGATAAACCCATTGCAATAGGCGAAAATAATGCTGTTAGTAAAAGTGCAGCTTCCAGGATATTTACGAATGCCCATTGTAAACTATACAGAATAAATCGAATAATGGGAATGGCTTTTTCTCTAAATACTGAACCTGGGTCGTTTATCAAGGTAATGGCATCTTGAGCAGCACCGGGTAAACTGTTATTCCAAAGTGTTTCAGCGAAAATTCGTAAGGCTCTTAAAGGAATGGAACCAGCAGCTTGTTTTTCAGCTTCATCAACGATTCTTTGTGCGGCTTCTCGTTTGGAATTCCAGCAAGCTATCAGTTCTTCACCAACTTTATTGCGACAATCGCTGTAGAGGTTTTCCAGTTGTTGTTTGCCGATGTTACTAATAGTAACGTTAGCGATTGCGTCTCTGAATGTGAGTTCTCCGAGTTGCGCTACGAGGACGCTTTGTACTTGTTTGTAGGCAAAGTTTCTGGTAAGAACAACGGTGTTGGCGAGTAACTTACCATTAGCGCCTAAGAATAGCATAATCACAATCGGCCAAATGAATAATGCGGCTAATTCTGACCAAGATTGTTTTTCAATAATGTCTTTTCCACTGGTTAAAGTGAGGAAGAGAATGCTAATGGCAGCTAAGATAATACCAAGGGATACTAAACCTACCCAAAGTCCAGAAGCAATGGGGTCGATGGTACTAATCCAAACTTTATTCCAAGATTCTGATGTGGCTTTAGCTAGGTTAATTGATTCGTTAACAATGTCTAAGGCTGACCCTTCACCACCTGTTGTGGGTGGCGTGATTTGTACGAAAAGTTGCATGATTTTTTAGTTGCAAATATTGAGGGGTAATACTAAATCCCTCTTTTGTAATGAACCGCAGAGACGCAGAGGACGCAGAGGAAAGAGGGAGAAGATATCGGGGGGTATAAGGAGGCGGTGGAGTTGATTCCACGCGCCAATTTAAAGATTAATTATCGGTTGGTTTTCCTAAGTAACCGCCACCGGGGAGCATGAGCATTCCGGCTTGCAGGCTGGCTTGGTTTCCAGATGCTATGCTACTTCTGCGTTCGCTGGTATTCAGAGCAGATATCTCCTTCGCTGCTTGGGATAGCAGAACGTTGTTAATGGCTCGGTCTGTCCGACTTTGTTGAGCTTCTTGGAGAATCCGTTCGTTTACTTGAGCGTTAAGTGCGGTTTGTTGGGAAAGGTTTTGTAGGATTTGTTGGGTAACGTCGAGAGTTTGGGATTCTTCACCCAACTGAACATTTTGCTGAGTGTTTTGTTTAGTAGCTTCCAGAATTTGGCGGCTATTTGTTTGAGCTTGTTGACTAAGAGTAGAACCATTAGCTATACCAATAGCTGCATTTCTTTGCGCTTGTCCGTCAAGTTCGGACATGATAGTGTAGGAACCTTTACCATCTAATTTACTCGACTTGGTTTCGAGTAAATCTGATAATTGAGTTCCGGCGGTGCTAGATGTGGTCGCCTTAATAATCTGGCTGCTAACTTGATTCAAATCGGGAATTTTGATGGCTCCTAAAGAAGAGGAAAGTATCTGGTTTAAGGTGCCAAATAGTTCGTTTTGAACGAAGCCGCCAATGTCGCCAATAAAGTCATTAACTTGTTTGACGACACTTTCAATAGGAGTGAAGAAACTACCAGAAGAAACGGGAGTGTTAACTCCTGTTGTTTGAGCAAGGCTGGGGTTAATTTGGGTAACTAATCCCAGTCCAAGTAAGAGAGCAATTAGAGTTAATTTGGAATTCATTTGCTATTTGTTACTAGTGGTTAGGATGCTTTCTCAAGCATCTGAGAATTTCGAC
>JBAVZX010000528.1:0-5608 GCA_049589015.1 Phormidium sp.
ATTTTGGATAATTCACCACAAGAGATAGAGGCATTTATAGAAGAAAAAGGGAATAAGGCTGGTATTCCTGATTTTACGGTAAGAAGGCGAGATTTGCTAGTAGGTTATGTAGAAGCTAAAGATATTGGGTTAGATTTAGATGTGATTGAAAAATCAGAGCAATTAGAACGATATCGAGAATCTTTTGCTAATCTGATTTTGACTAATTATCTGGAATTTCGCTGGTATGTGGAAGGGAAAAAGCGACTGACGGCTTTTTTGGGAGAACGCTATAAAAATACTTTTCAATTTGTCGATGTTTCCCAACAGAGAAGCACTGCGGAATTAATTAATAGTTTCCTCAATTTTACTGGTGAAACTATCACTAGTCCAGAGGAACTTGCTAAACAAATGGCAAGGTTAACGAAGGCAATTAAATATGCTGTTTCGGCAGCTTTGAAAATCGAGAATAATTCAGGGGAGTTACATCAACTGAAGCGAGGTTTTAAAGAAGTTTTACTTCCTGATTTGGATGATGCGGCTTTTGGGGATATGTACGCCCAAACTATTTCTTATGGGTTGTTTGCGGCGAGAGTTGGACATCAACAAAGTCGGGGTGGTTATCCTTTTGAACGACTAACAGCAGCTTTATTTATTCCGCCGACTAATCCGTTTTTGAAAAGGTTGTTTGATACAATTATTGAGACGGATGCTATTAGTAAAATTAACTGGGCGGTTGATGATTTAGTCCAATTATTAGCCCAAGTTGATATGGGCAATATTTTAGAAAATTTCGGTCGTCGCACTCGTCAAGAAGATCCAGTTGTCCATTTTTATGAAACCTTTCTCGCTGCTTATGATGCTTCACTGCGTAAGAGTCGCGGGGTTTATTATACTCCTGAACCTGTAGTTTCCTTTATTGTTCGTTCTGTTGATTTGATTCTTAAAGATCGGTTTAATTTACCTTTGGGGTTGGCGGATAATACTAAGGATAAAGTTACGCAAAAACCAAGGGTGCAAATTCTCGATCCAGCGACGGGGACGGGAACTTTCCTTTATGCGGTGGTGAATCAAATTTACCAGAATTTAGAAGAAATGGGTTTGGCTGGAAGTTGGAATGATTATGTGAAAAATAATCTCCTATCTCGGTTATTTGGTTTTGAGTTATTGATGGCTCCTTATAGTATTGCACACTTAAAGCTTGGGTTGCAATTACAAAATTTGGGATATGAGTTTACGGTTAGAAAAAGGTTAGGAATTTATCTGACAAATACCTTAGATGAAGCTTTGAAAAAGTCGGAGGTTTTGTTTGGTCAATTTGTGGCGAATGAGGCGAATGAGGCGGCGAATATTAAGCGGGATGTTCCGGTGATGGTGGTTTTGGGTAATCCTCCTTATTCGGGACATTCAGCAAATAAGGGGGAATGGATTGATAGTTTGATACGAGATTATTATAAAGTGGATGGTTTACCTTTAGGAGAACGTAATCCTAAATGGTTGCAAGATGATTATGTGAAGTTTATTCGGTTTGGACAATGGCGAATTAATCAAACTGGTTTTGGGGTTTTAGCTTTTGTGACGAATCACGGTTATATTGATAATCCGACTTTTCGGGGAATGCGTCAAAGTTTGATGCAGAGTTTTAGCGAGATTTATATTTTGGATTTGCATGGAAATGCGAAAAAGAAGGAAGTTTGTCCTGATGGTTCGCCGGATCAAAATGTGTTTGATATTCAGCAAGGTGTGAGTATTGGGATTTTTGTTAAGGAACCGGGAAAATCTCCACCTGCGCGAGTTTATCATGCTGATTTGTGGGGAAGTCGTGCTGATAAATATGAAACTTTAAATCTTTTAGATGTTGATACTGTTGAATGGGAAAATGTTCAACCTAATTCACCATTTTACTTACTATCACCCCAAAACAGAGTTTTACTGGAAGAGTATAATGAAGGCTGGAAAATTACAGATATTATGCCTGTTAACTCTGTTGGTATAGTAACAGCAAGAGATTCTTTAACAATCAAATGGTCTGCTGAGGAAGTTGAAAATACTGTTAGAGATTTTGTATCGCTTCCTGTAGAAGAAGCACGGCAAATATATAGCTTGGGAAATGATACACGAGATTGGAAAGTTGAACTTGCTCAAGCGGATATTCGTAAAAATGGTATTGAAACTAAGCGTATTGTACCGATACTTTATCGACCATTTGATGAGCGTTATACTTACTATACTGGACTGACACGAGGTTTTATTTGTATGCCCAGAAGTGAAGTCATGAGGCATATTGTTAATAAGATAAATTTGGTACTTATAACAACCCGTAAAACAGTAGATGAGTGGGGAACATTAGTAAATCAATATATTTGTAGCCATAAATCCTGCGCTGCATACGACATAAATAACATTTTCCCTCTCTACCTCTACCCCGACACGGAAAACGAACAAGGTAACTTATTCACTGAACGAACTCCCAATTTCTCATCAGATTTTCTCAGCGCCATTCGGCAAAAACTCGGTTACATTCCCACGCCAGAAGCGATTTTTTATTACGCTTATGCTATCTTTCACAGTCCTACCTATCGCCAACGTTACGCGGAATTTCTGAAAATTGATTTTCCCCGTTTACCTTTAACTAGCGATGATGATCTTTTCCGAAGTTTGGCGCAAAAAGGAGAAGAATTAGTTAAACTGCATTTGATGGAATCGAGAAAACTGAATAAGTTAATTACCAAATATCAAGGTGATGGGGATAATGCGGTTACTCAAGTTATTTATAAAGCGACTGAACAGCGAGTTTATATCAATAAAGAGCAATATTTTGCGGGTATTTCCCCGGAAGTTTGGGAGTTTAAGATTGGGGGATATCAGGTTTTAGAGAAGTGGTTGAAAGATCGGAAAAATGCGAAGCGGAGTTTGTCTTTTGATGATATTTTACATTATCAACGGGTTGTGGTGGCGCTGAAGGAGACTAGGGAAATTATGGGGGAAATTGATGAGTTGATTCCTGGTTTTCCTTTGGAATGAGTTAAAATAAACCGCAGATGTAGATATAGATTTTTGGTGGGATGCGTGGGCTTTTTTTTACCACAGATATCCACAGATAAACACAGATGAACACAGATTGAAGATATGACTTTTATCAGATGTCTACTTAATCTTCTTCTTCTCTGCGTTCTCTGCGTCTCTGCGGTTCAATATTCTTTCTATCTCTGTCCTACACCTAATTGTTTTTCTAACCTCCGACTTGCTAAAGACATTGAATAACAAAATACCCAATAAATCAACCCGACAAATAAGTAAACTTCGGCATATCTTCCGAGAAATTCTGGTTGCGCTAAGATCGATCGCGCTATCCCCGTCAATTCCAGCAATGCAAATATCGCTAACAAAGATGTATCTTTAAATAATCCAATGAATTGACCAACAATTGAGGGAATTGCTACTTTCAATGCTTGGGGTAAAACAATTAATGAGGTAATTAAAACGGGATTTAATCCTAATGCTTTGGCGGCTTCTTTTTGTCCGCGAGGTATTGCTTGTAATCCTCCTCTGACGTTTTCTGCCATGTATGCGGCGCTGAAAAGGGTGAGTCCTGCGATCGCTCTCACCACTCGATCCAATCTAACATCAGATGGTAAAAACAAAGGTAACATTACCTGTGCCATAAACAGAATCCCAATTAAAGGTAATCCCCGGATAAATTCAATGTAAATAATACTGAATATTCTCACTATTGGCAGGTCGCTTTGTCTTCCTAATGCTAACAAAATTCCTAAAGGAAAGGAAAGCACAATGCTGATAATTGCTAAGATTAATGTTAATAATAACCCTGTCCATAAGTCGCTACCAACTGGTTTTAATCCGAATCCTCCCCCAATTAACCATATCACAATCGGAAAAGATAACGCCCACATTAATGGTAGCCAACTGTTTAGTTGAGTGAGAAAACGTTTAGTTAATACTCCTAAAGTTAAAATAGAAATAGCAATAATAATTGCCAAAATTGTCCAAATTCGCCAAGTTAATTCAGCCGGATAACGACCTATTAAAAATAACCGTAAATTTGTGCTGACAACTGTCCATTGTGCTTGGTTAAATACCCAAAATAAGAAGTTTTTCCCGAAAACAAAGATTACACAAAGACAGAGAATCGTTAATAAACTGTTGTACCAAGTATTAAACAGGTTTGTTAGTAACCAGTTGAGGGTTCTGCTTCTAATTTTTAGGGGAGGTGTGTGATCTGGGTTATTCATAAATTTTAATTTAGTTGATATGGCTATCTTTCTTTGTTTTGTATCCGGCGATTGTAGAAGTTTAAGAGTAAAGAAATACTGAGACTAATTGTGAGATATGTTATCATAATAATTAGGATAACTTCTACGGCTCGTCCGGTAATGTTGTTGGTGGTGGAGGCGATCGCATAAATGTCAGGAAAGCCGATCGCAATTGCTAAACTAGAATTTTTCGCTAAATTTAAATACTGACTGGTTAACGGGGGAATAATTACTCTTAAAGCTTGGGGAAAAACTACTAACCGCATTAATTGTAAAGGTTTTAAACCAAGCGATCGCGCCGCTTCCCATTGTCCTTTCGGTACTGCTTGAATTCCTCCACGAATAATCTCCGCAATAAACGCAGCTGTATATAAAGTTAAACCTAAAATTAAAGTTAAAAATTCTGGGTAAAGTGCAATTTTTCCCGGCAGCAATAATCCCTGATTTGACAAGGAAATTATGCCAAAGAAAGAAATCGGATTTCTGCTTTGGGGTAACTTGAGAAAAATGGCAAAATACCAAAACAAAAGTTGCAATAATAAAGGAGTATTACGGAGAATTTCCACATAAATCATTGCCAACTTTCGGACTAACCAATTATCTGAAAGTCGCGCCACTCCGACAATAACTCCGACAATTGTTGCTGAGATTAGTCCGATCGCCATTACCCGCAGCGTATTAATTAAACCGACAAATAAAGCAGCAGCAAAACTATCAGTAGATTTATAATTAACTATTTTCTCACCAATATCAAAACCAGCTTGTAAATTCAGGAAATCAAACCCAAACCGCAGACCTAATTGTTGCAAATTTTCGGTAAAATTACCCCATAAAAATATAGCTAGAATTCCTACTAGCAGAATTAATAATATTTGTCCAAACCAGCGCCAAAAACGACTATTATTCCACATAAATTAGGCAAATTTTAGCGAAAAGGAGGAGCATAAAGTAAGCCGTTTTTTGTCCATAAATTATTTGGCCCTCGGTCTAACTTTAAGGCTGTATTTGGCCCTAAATTACGGTTATAAATTTCGCCGTAATTACCTACAGATTTAACGATTCGCACCGTGAAATCATTAGATAAACCTAGACCTTTACCGAGACTTCCTTCTACTCCTAAAAACCTACGGAATAGAGGGTCGTTACTTTTGGTTAATTGCGTGACATTTTTAGAATTTACACCTAATTCTTCGGCTTCAATTAAGGTGTAAACTACCCATCTGACAATATTAGCCCAACGAGTGTCACCTTCGGCTACTGCTGGCGCTAATGGTTCTTTCGACATTACCACACTTAAGATTTCATGATCTTGGGGTTTTGGTAATGCTGTGCGACGGGAAAGTAACTGCGATCGA
>JBAVZX010000529.1:0-6426 GCA_049589015.1 Phormidium sp.
CGGTAGGGCATACCGAATTTCAAGCTTGTGGAGAGCAAGTAAGACTCGTTAGCAATCCTGCTAAAAAGCGTTGTTCCAAGAAACAAGAATCTCCCGTCACAGCGTTAGCTTGACGGGAGAGTGTCAAGCGCCGGAATTGGCAAAAAGTTACGAAAGAAACGCTCATTGATTAAACCGCTAAAATCAGTGGAAGTCAGCATAATTAAACTATAAGTTCAGTAACTTCAAATTAATATTAACCGCAACATTAATTAGGTGCAAATAAAAAAACTTATCTGAATTAATTGCAGGCAAGATGCCTGCCCTACAAGATTTACTCACATCTGCCACTAGTGCTAAAATCCGCCTGGGACTCAAGTCCCAGGCTCATAGCGAAACTCCTCTAAAGAGGACTAGGATATTTTTGCCATTAATAGCTTAAGTCCACTTCAGTGGACTTAAGCTATTAGCCTGCGAATTGATTCGCAGGCGGGCTAAAACAACAGGTGCAAGATCTAAATTAAACAGAGGCAAAGAAAACTTTTGATTTGACAGGATCGGGATTCATGGTTTTTTCACCAGGTTGCCAACCAGCGGGGCAAACTTCATCTGGGTGAGTTTGGACGTATTGAATCGCCTTTAAAGTCCGCAAAGTTTCGTCAACGCTGCGACCAAAAGACAGGTTGTTGATGGTAGCGTGTTGAATTACGCCTTCTTTGTCGATGATGAACAAACCGCGCAAAGCTACTCCTGCTTCAGGATCGAGGACGTTGTAAGCAGCGCTGATGTCTTTTTTGATATCGGACACTAAAGGATAAGTTAAGTCGCCTAGACCACCGGATTTGCGATCGGTTTGAATCCAAGCTAAGTGGGAGAATTCGCTGTCTACGGAAACGCCCAGAACTTCGGTGTTGATGGATTTGAATTCTTCGTAGCGATCGCTAAACGCGGTAATCTCAGTTGGGCAAACAAATGTAAAGTCCAACGGATAGAAGAATAACACTACATACTTACCACGGTAGTCCGACAGCTTGATTGACTTGAATTCTTGATCGACTACCGCTGTTGCAGTAAAGTCAGGCGCAGATTGACCAACACGCAGACATCCTTCTGATGCGTAACTTAGAGGCATGAACTTTTCTCCTTAAAAATTATGCTTCGACTTGTGCTCTTCTTGTAGGTAATGTAGTAAAGACGGGGTTTACCTTAAGTTTTTTGGGTTACGAACAACTTCGTTAAACCCGCCTCGTCCTACCCACAGGGGCAACTACTGTTTATTTACGAACTGTAACAACTATATCATACTCATAACGATTTTGAGTAAACTATGAAAAGTCTAGATCGGCGAGAGTGGTTATTGACCAATGGGCTAGGTAGTTTTGCTTGTGGTACCGTGTGCGATGCCCGTACCCGCACCTATCACGGCTGGTTACTTGCGGCAATAAACCCCCCTAGTGAACGGACTTTGTTGCTATCTCACTTAGAAGCCACCCTAGAAATAGAGGGAAAATTTTGGGAATTAGGCACGAATTTCTGGTCAGATGGGGAAATTTCTCCTTTGGGTTATCAACTGTTGCGATCGTTCTCAATTGAACCAACTCCCACTTGGGTTTGGAGTCACGAAAATTGGCAACTAACTCGACAATTAATCATGCCTAATGGTTTTCCCAAAGCAGGCGAGGAATTAGTCAATAATCAGTTTGCTCAGAAAACTGTGATTCAATATCATTATCAAGGGAAAGAAACAGCTATTTTAAGATTAAAACCCTTAATTGCCGATCGCAACTTTCACAATCAACAAACCGCAATACCAGAATTATGCTTTTCTCAATTAGTTAGGGAAAACCACGTTCTTTTCCAAGCAATTAATCAAGATTGGCAAGGCACACCTTGGCAATTAACTTGGAGTAAAGGGAATTACCAAATAGCCGATTATTGGTATTGGAATTATTACTATCCCGAAGAGGAATTGCGCGGATTAGGCGATCGCGAAGACCTCTGGTGTCCAGGTCAATTAACTGTTACCTTGCAACCAGGCGATCGGATCACCTTAGAAGCTAAACTAGGCTGGTCAGAGGAGATCTTGAGCAGGGGAGCAGGCTTCGACGTGAACTCAGCCGAACGGCAGACCTTGAGCAGAGGGGCAGAAGAGACAACTGAAAACTTTCTCCTTAACTCAAAACTCTCTTCCCAGTCCCCAGTCCCCAGTCCCCAGTCCCCAGTCCTTAATCAACTACTTCACGCCGCCGATCAATTTATTGTTTATCGCAATTCAATTTCCGGGCCAACTGTAATTGCTGGTTATCCCTGGTTTAATGATTGGGGTAGAGACACCTTAATTGCCTTACCCGGATTAGCACTTACAACAAGTCGGTTTGAAATTGCCAAAGGCTTATTACAAACTTTCGGTTCCTATTGTAAATATGGTTTAATTCCTAACACATTTCCTGACCAAGGAAACGAACCATCTTATAACAGTATTGACGCTTCTTTGTGGTGGATTGAAACATTAGGGCTTTACTTGGAAGCTACTGAAGATTGGGATTTTTTAGACACACAATATCCCGTTTTTCGCCAAATTTATAAAGCCTTTTCTGTTGGTACTCTGTTCAATATTCATATTGATGCCACAGATGGTTTACTAACGTGGGATGCACCTAATGTAGCTATTACTTGGATGGATGTAGTAATTGATGGTAAACCAATTACGCCTCGTTCTGGTAAACCAGTAGAAATTAATGCCTTGTGGTACTCGGCTTTATGTTGGGCAACCAAATGGGTAGAAAAACTGTCAACTATTCAATCGGCAAATTCTGATAAGTTATTAAGTCAGCGCGATCGCTATTTCCAAAAAGCCGAACAAGTCAAAAAATCCCTGCAAAAATACTGGAATCCTTATCAACAATATTTCTACGATACCATTTCCCCAGATGACCAACCCGACCCGAAAATTCGCCCCAACGCCGTTTTAGCTTTATCCTTATATCATTGTGGATTTCCCCCCGAACAAGCCCGTCAAGTATTAGAAATAGCCAGGGATAAACTCTTAACTCCCTACGGTTTACGCAGTCTCGCACCAGACGATCCAAATTATATTGGTTCCTATACTGGAGATTCAGTTTATCGAGATAGTGCTTACCATCAAGGCACCGTTTGGAGTTGGTTAATCGGCTGTTTTATTAATGCTTGGCAACGCTTTTATGAAACAGAACCATTACCTTTTGATTGGCAACTAATATTAGACCATTTCCAAAATCAAGCCTGTTTAGGTTCAGTATCAGAAATCTTTGATGGTGATCCTCCCCATACACCCCAAGGTGCATTTGCCCAAGCTTGGTCAGTTGCAGAAATTCTCCGTTACTTTCCCAAGTGATTGAGGACTCGGAGGAAGAGGACACGGTAACACGGAGAGTTCTTCTTTCCCCTTTTCCCCTTGTCCCTCTGGTTTCTAATTATTAAAACTTGAGAATAGCAATTGCATTTTTGCCTTTCCTTCTATATGATAGACTCTTGTGTAAGTTAAATACACTATTCCGACCGACTAACCGTAGATTATAGAGGGAAAGAGAATGATTAAGTGGTATAGCACCACAAAAGGAGAGAAATTACCGAGTCAAAGAGTTGTTAATGCAACTGATTCGGTAAGACAGTGGTGCCGAAGGTGGTTGAATTTGAATAGCCTGGGAGGTGGATGGAAAAGATTTGTCAGCTTATTTTTAGTGGGGGTGAGTTTAAGTATAGCGATCGCCTCCTGTGGTGGCGGAAGTTCTAACGCTCCCGGAAGTTCTACCCCTGGAGCTAAAACTGGCGACACGCAAATAACTTTAGTTTCCTACGCCGTAACCCGCGCCGCTTACGAAAAAATTATCCCTCAATTCACAGCCAAATGGAAACAGGAAAAAAATCAAAATGTCACTTTTACCCAAAGTTATGGCGGTTCAGGTTCCCAAACTCGTGCCGTAATTGATGGCTTAGAAGCCGACATTGTAGCATTAGCCTTAGAGCTTGACACACAGAAAATTGAAGAAGCTGGACTAATTCAACCAGGTTGGCAAAAAGAAGCTCCCAATAATGCTATTCTCACAAAATCTGTCGCCGCTTTAGTAACTCGCGATGGTAATCCCAAAAGAATTAAAGCTTGGGAAGACTTAGCAAAAAATGACATCAAAGTAATTACAGCTAATCCAAAAACTTCTGGTGGTGCAAGGTGGAACTTCTTAGGTTTGTGGGGTTCAGTTACCAAAACAGGAAGAGATGAAACTAAAGCATTAGATTTCACTAGCAAAGTTTTCAAAAATGTTCCTGTATTGCCCAGAGATGCTAGGGAAGCTAGTGACGTATTCTTCAAACAAGGTCAAGGAGATGTGTTAATCAACTACGAAAACGAGGTAATTTTGGCAGCATTAAATGGTCAGAAATTACCCTATGTCATCCCTGATGTCAACATCTCAATTGATAACCCTGTAGCTGTAGTAGATAAAAACGTTGATAAACATGGAAACAGAGAAGTTGCTGAAGCGTTTGTCCAGTTTTTGTACACCCCACCAGCCCAAAGAGAGTTTGCTAAAGTTGGTTTTCGACCTGTTGATCCTACTATAACAAAGGAATTTTCTAAACAATACCTTCCCATCAAAACCTTGTTTACTGCCCAAGATTTAGGCGGATGGGAAGCAATTCAGAAAAAATTCTTTGATGATGGTGCTATCTTTGACAAAATACAGGCACAAATTGGCAAATAATAAATAGCATGAATCAGCTAAAACACAGGTTTTCAGAATTAGATAGCCTTACTAAGGTGAGGATAAAAATACAAATTCCTCAAACCTACAAAAATGAACCTGTGCTTTCTCGGTTAAATTCAGAGCATGGCTTAATTTTCAACATTACCAAAACGGATAATAAAATGGCAACCTATAACCAAATCGAACCCACATTTCAACCAATTCATCCCAGCAAAGATGCAGCAGAAACATCTAACACCAACTCAGACGATAGGCCAACACAAACTCGTATTCGCATTAAGATTCCCCAAAAATATCATCAAGAACCAGTAATTTCTCGATTAATTTCTGAGCATAATTTAACAGTAAATTTAAATCAAGCTTTATTAGGAGCAAATGCCAGCAATGATGGTTGGTTTGATTTAGATTTACAAGGTTCAAATCGTCAGATTCAAAGTGCCTTGATTTACTTAGTCGAAATGGATATAGAAATTTGGAGTAAATCAACCGATCCCGAAGCAGAAATTTGGTAATAAAACTAGCCAAATTACCAGTAACAAAAGGGATAATTTGCTGATTAAACTGCAACTTTCATCCCTTAAATAGCAGCAAAAAATAGTAACTCGAAGGAAAATTTCATTCTATGGCTGTATCTTCTCCTTCTCAGCTGACTCGTGCGGGAAAAAACCCCCTGAATAAGCTATTTAATCTCTCTTGGCCTTGGCGAATTATGCTAGGGTATCTTACCCTAATGTTATTTTTGCCAATGGCAGCTTTGTTTTTAAAAGCTAGCACAGTCGGCCCTACGGAATTCTGGAGAATTGCTACTAGCCCAGTAGCCCTCTCTGCTTATGATGTCACCTTCACCACAGCATTAATTGCTTCATTAATTAATGGTTTCTTTGGCGTATTAATTGCCTGGGTTTTAGTTAGATATGACTTTCCCTTGAAGCGTCTTGTAGATGCAACAATTGACTTACCTTTTGCTTTACCTACCTCAGTAGCAGGTTTAACTTTAGCTACAGTTTACAGTGATAATGGTTGGATTGGTTCTTTACTCGCACCTTTCGGAATTAAAGTCGCATTTACTCGCCTTGGTGTCGGGGTAGCAATGCTATTTATTTCCTTACCTTTTGTGGTGCGAACATTGCAACCTGTTTTACAAGAAATGGAAAAGGAACTAGAAGAAGCAGCTTGGAGTTTAGGTGCTTCCCATGCCCAAACATTTTGGAAAGTCCTTTTACCACCTTTAATTCCCGCAATTTTAACCGGAGTCGCCTTGGGTTTTTCCCGTGCAGTGGGAGAATATGGTTCAATTGTAATTATTTCTTCCAGTATTCCCTTTAAAGATTTAATTGCTTCTGTGTTAGTTTTTCAAAGATTGGAACAATTTGATTATGCAGGTGCAACTGTGATTGGCACAGTTTTGTTGCTCATTTCTTTGATTATGTTGTTAGCAATTAACATTTTACAAGCATGGGGGCGGCGTTATGAATAAGAGAGAAGCTAAATGGGTAAAGCCAGTTTTAATTTCCATCGCCCTAATTTACTTAGGCTTACTACTATTAGTTCCGGCAATTAATGTGTTTTACCAGGCTTTTAAAAACGGAGTAGGAGCATTTTTTAGCAACCTGACTCAACCCGACTTTTTAAATGCAGTTTGGTTAACAGTTTTAATTGCCGCAATTGTCGTACCAATTAATGCTGTATTTGGATTGTGTACTGC
>JBAVZX010000530.1:0-6295 GCA_049589015.1 Phormidium sp.
AAACTGCCAGGAACGTTTGCATAAAATTCACTGTCTTCGGGATTTAAGTGTATGTCACCAGCCCGACCATCCCCAGGAGAATCTGAAGGGCCAAAACTAAACGAAGACAAGTTTAAATTACCTGGCAAATCAGAAAACATAATCCTAACCCGACCTACATTAGGAGGTCTATCAGGAACTTCCACAATATTGATCGGAATTACTTTGGCAAACTCCTGCATAATATTGCGAATATTTTGCTTAATTTCAGGAGATACTTCAGCAACACTTGACTCTGGCCCTTCGTACAAAAATGCACTAGCAGTGGTAACAAAGCTGTAAGTTAATGTTCCGCCAACGGGTATATCACGCCATTTTGATATGAGATTAGGTTGTGTCATTGGCCCGTTTATTAAAGGAGCCATTGTTTCAGGATCAAAGAAAATTGAAGCAGAACGAGGAAAAATACCCGGCCCAGTGTAACCAGTGGTTTGGAAATCCTTAAAACCTTCTTCAAAGGTTGTATTTCTAGCAGCTAAATCAGGGTTATTCGCTAAATAGTAAACTGGATCAAATAAAACAGAAGGACGACGACCTTCATCAACTCCATAGTCGATAAAATGCCGAAATGCTTGCCCAGGTGTTAATCCCTGCAAATCAGGATTGTTAGTTGTGTAATAATTCAGGTCGAAAAACTGAGAAAAAGCGCGGTTTTCTTCTAACCCAAATCTAAGGAAATGTTCAAAAGCTTGACTTTTATTTGTATCAAATCCAGCAGCAATTAAATCAGGGTTATTATTGACGTAGTAATTGGCATCAAAGTAAGGAGTAAATCTCCGTCCCTCATTCAAACCAGCATTTTGAAAATGTTCCCGTAATTCTTGATCGGTTAATCCTGCGGCTATTAAATCTGAATTATTATCTTTGTAAAATTCCAAATCGAATAAATCAGATAAAGCTACTCCTCCAGACAACCCAGAAAGTTGGAATCTTTCAAACAAGTCTCTGTTAGATAAATTCTGGAATGTGCGATCGCTATTCCGATAAGAATTTAAGTCAACAACTGGCGAAAAAGGACGACCTTCATTCAAGCCAAAAACTTGCAAATGTTCAAATAAATCTTTGTTGTTCAGCCCTAATAAATCTGGGTTACTAGTGCGGTAAAAATTCAAATCCACTACAGGAGAAAAAGACCGCCCTTGGAAAATTCCCACATTTTCCAAATGACTAAGTAACTGAGTGTTCGTGAGATTTACTAAGTCAGGATTGCGGTCTTTGTAGTAAGTTAAATCGACAAAAGGTGAAAATCTCGCATTACCCGGTAATCCAACTAGAAAAAATTGTTCTAGTAATTGCCTGTTGTTTAAAGTAAAATCTGTAGTTGGTTGAGCAATACTGGGATTAGCGGCGCGAAAGAAAGTTATATCAAAGAAAGGAGAAATTTCTAGTCCTTGTTGAATCCCCGCACTTTGGACATGGTAAAACGCTTGTCTGTTAGTTAATTGGGATAAATCAGGATTGACATAGCGGTAAAAATAAGGGTCGAAAATTAGGGTGGATTTGCGTCCTTCATTTACACCAGAGTCGCGAAACTGTAACAATAATTCTCTGTTGCTTAATGGGGCTATGTCTGGATTACTAGCACGATAAACATCCAAATCAAAGTAGGGAGAAAACTTTAACCCTGCATCAATTCCACGAGTCAGAAAATCATCAATTAATTGCCGATTGGTGAAACTTGCTAACTCTGGATTAGTGTTTTTATAAAAACTTAAATCGAAATAGGGTGAAAAATCCCGACCTTCGGAAATTCCAACAGTTAACAAATGTTGATAGAGTTCTCGACTGCCTAAACTATTTAATTCTGGGTATCTAGTGCGATAGAAGTTCTCATCATATATATCCACTAAACTCAATGGCAAAGTTGTTGTAGCCATGTTTTGATTTCCTCTGTCACTAATAAATGAATGAAAAATGCAAATTAAGTAGCTGGTTTTTTTCAGTCAAAAAACACAGCGAAAAAAGATGAGATGCACCCGGAAAGACTAACTCCTAAACCGGAATTAAATCAGCAAATCCTACCAAAGTTGCGGGAACATTTCGTAATGCTGCTAAGTATTCCCCTGTGCTAGGAACCGAAATTAAAGTATTAGCAGCATTTGCACCTGTTCCTTGAGTAATAGATACTGATGATGATGGTAAACCTAAGCTTAAACCAATCTTATCTATGCCTGGTTGGAAGTCAGTAATTACATTTGTTGCGGCAGAATTTTGGCTGCCATCTCCTAATGCGAAAATAAATACGTCACTGCCATCACCACCAGTCAAAATATCTGCGCCCCCAGCACTAGTGATGCTATCATTACCGGGGCCACCGATAATATTATTAGGCAAATTATTACCTAAAATTTCATCATCTCCCTGTGAACCAACCAGGTTTTCAATTTTCACTCCAAAACCAATTGTGGTGCCGAAGCTATCAGTAAGTACTGGAATATTTGGTAGAGGATCTGTGCCAATATTACCGGGATTAGGAATGGAATAGGTAGAACCGTTGAGAGCAAATTGAGTGGTATTTTGTCCCCCTTCATTTATGTTGAAAAAATAGCCGCCTGCAATTGCTGGTAAAGCGGCAAAGTTTAAAGTATCAACACCGCCAGCATCCCAAATTGTTTGTTTGAAACTGTTTCTGCCATCTCTTTGATCTGGCCCAATAAAGTTGTTGAAATCAAAGGTATAAGCTGTGTCGCCTTGGTTGTAATAAGTCGTGCCATATAAATATTGCAAAGCACGAATATCATAGGCCATTGGTGTAATTGCAAAAGAGCCATCATATAAAACAGATGGGTTGGGGTCATCATTGTAGGTCATGATGGTGTTAGTGTTGTTATCTTTCCCTTTGGGAAGTTGATATAAGTCCTCGAAGGGATGTTTTAAACCTAAAGCATGACCAATTTCATGGAAGATAACTTGGTAAGCGAAGCTACCAGGGCCAGCGGAGAAGTCAATTAAACTGCGATCGGGATTTAAATGTACATCACCCGCCAAACCAGAACCTGGAAAGTCTGAAGGTAAGTAGGCATAGGCATAAGCAACTCCTTCACCAAGCAGATCGGTGCCTGGCCCATTAGAAAACATAAATCTCAGCCGACCAACGTTAGGGGGTCGATCAGAAACTTCGACAAAGTTAATCGGAATATATTGACCCAATGTTCGCATCATGTTGCGAATGTTATTTTTGATTGCTGGAGTTAATTCACTAACTCCAGATTCGGAACCTTCATACAAAGGTGCGCTAGCAGTGGTAACAAAGCTGTAGGTTAATGTGCCGCCAACGGGGACATTTTCCCATTTGTCTGCTCTTTTTAGCCACTCGTTTAAAGGTATTCCGTCAGTTAGCTCCTGTTCAGTTAGTCTAGTATTTAGTAAGGGTGCGATCGCTTCTGGATCAAAGAACAAAGACGAAGAACGCGCTAAACCTGGCCCTGGATCTGGAAAACCAGGAGTTTCTGGATCTGGAAAACCAGGAGTTACTTCAAACTGAGTTTGAAAGTCAGCAAATGCTTCGGCAAAAGAAGGTTGAGGTGCTGCCACATCAGGATTATTAAATACATAATAAACCGGATCAAATATCACTGATGGGCGACGACCTTCGTTAATTCCGAAATTTAAAAAGTGGTTAAATGCCTCTCCGGGAGTTAACCCAGCCGCGCGCAAATCTAAATTGTTAGCTAAGTAATAATTAACATCGAAATATTGAGAAAAGCGGCGACCTTCGTTAAATCCAATGTTTTGGAAATGCTCATAAGCTTCTCGTCTACTTCCCTTGAGTACAATGTTTAAATCTTGGTTGTTACCTAAGTAGTAATCAGGATCAAAATATGGGCTGAATCTTCGTCCTGGATCATCTAAACCATTGCTGAGAAAGTGATCGATCAATTCCTCATTAGTGACTACCCCATCATCTAGTCTTAAAAAAGAATCATCTGCTAGTAAATCAGGGTTATTAGCCCGATAAAAATCGACATCAAATAATGGTAAAGAAGGTCTAGCTTCTCCTAAACCATCTTGAAGAAATTGATCCAACAATTCCCGATTACTCAAACCTGCTAAATCAGGGTTAGCCTGCCGATAAAAATTCAAGTCAATTAAAGGGTTAAATCTCCGCCCTTCGTCTAGTCCAGAATTGAGAAAATGTTTAAATAATTGGTTATTATCTAAACTTCCTAAATCTGGGTTAGCAGTCCGATAATAATTGAGATCAAAAACTGGAGAAAATGGAATACCTGCGGGAAGCCCTAAATCGAAAAAGTTTTGTAATGTCTGAGCAGCAGTAGCCCCTAGTAAAGAACTATTTTCTCCCAGTGCTGTTAAATAAGTATTCCAATCAAAAAATGGTGAAAATTCTCGTAATTCCTCTAACCCATATATCCGAAAATGAAACAATGCTTGGCTATCACTTATATTTCCTAAGTCAGGATTTTGCTGGCGATAGTAATTTGGGTCGAAAATATCTTCTATTCTTAAACGAGTATCAGCCATGATTGCTCTACCTTTTTCAATCTAATTCACTGTTTCTTTGACTCTGCAATATCACTTCCCTGCTGCTGTAAGTGCAGTAGCGCCTAAATTTAGGCAGGGATTAATTGGTGGTTTGGTGAGTTCTAAATTCACTCAAATCGTCTAAGAAATACTAACTCGCGGTGAGAAGCTTGCTAAAATTGTGGGGTTATGACCGGGAAAAGTTTCCTTTCAAGAGTCAGGCGAATTAGTATAACCAAATTATGATGTTATATCAAATATCGAAAATTGGGTTTGATTGGGAAAGAATTTTAATAATCACTTGGGAAAATTAAGATTTAATTTATTATTGCTCGTTTAATTGTTGAGCCTTATCCAATAAAATGAGGAATTTGCCAGGATTGCTTATTCCTGGGCGATCGCTAATTTGTTTGGTGTGTCGGAACTACTAAATCCTCTGTTAATTTTGGGAATTTTTGGTCTGACGCACGCTCTGGTTATTGTCTGGTTTTCTGGTGTGTCAGAACTGCTAAATCCTCTGTTAATTTTGGGAATTTTTGGTCTGACGCACCCTCTGGTTATTGTCTGGTTTTCTGGTGCGTCAGAACTGCTAAATCCGCTGTTAATTTTGGGGATTTTTGGTCTGACGCACCCTACTATACTAGCCTAAGAGATTTTTTCTGGCTCTTTGGGCACGGGCTTCTGCTGATTCCATAACTTCAGCCATATTTTCTAACATTTCTCCGGGATAGTTTTCTAAGACTTTGGTAGAAAGAGAAATGCGGCTTTTGCCTTCATCCAAATTCACAACCATTGCTTTAATTGATTGACCGATTTGGAAAAGGTTGGTTAAAGATTCAATGTAGTTTTGGCTGATTTGTTTAATGTGCAGTAACCCACTAGTACCGCCTAAGTCTACAAATAAACCAAAGGGTTTAATACTACTAATTGTTCCTTCTACTAATTGGGTCAATTCTATTTCGCTGAATCGGGCAGATTGACTGGCTAAACGTTGGGAAAGTACGAGTTTACCACGGCTTTGGTCTAGTTCGATAAAACTAGCAGTTAAAAGTTGACCAATTAAGTCTTCTAAGTTGTTGCGATCGATCAAATGCGATCGCGGAATGAACCCCCGCAACCCTTCAAGATCGACAGTCACCCCACCTTTATTTACACCACTAACTCTTACTTGAACTGACTGACCGCTATCTTGCAATTCACGCAGTCTATCCCACTTTTCTTTAATTTCCAACTGCTTTACAGAAAGAGTGACTTGTCCTTCTGCATCTTGTTCCCGAATAATTAAAAATTCCCTTTCTGACTGCAAAGGTAACAACACAGATAAATCAGTGATTCCTTGCAGCGAAGCTTCTCTCACAGGTAGAAAAGCTGGAGATTTACCACCTATATCTACAAATGCGCCATCACTAGTGTATTCATAGACTTTACCTCGGACTATTTGGCCCTTCTCAAATCCATAACTTTGCGCTTCTAAAGCTTTGGCAAAATCATCTCTAGAAAAGGATAGATTTTCTGCTGGAGAAGGAGTCGAATTGGATTTCATCTTGCAATCTAAATTAGTTTGTTGTTATTGTGCCAGTGGCATGATTATATAAATACCACTAACAACTGTTGATTTTGCTAATTAACTCAGCATTACTTAACAGTGCTGAAACCACCCCAGCCCTAAAGGGACGGGGGTTCAAAGTGCTGTGATGCCTCTATCTGGCTCTCCCAAAATGGTACAACATCCAAATTCTTAGCATCAGCAATGAGAACTTTTGTAGCGACTCGC
>JBAVZX010000531.1:0-2565 GCA_049589015.1 Phormidium sp.
GTTGTGCCCACGCAGCAATTACCGTTTCTAGTGGTGCAGCTAACCTAAAATCTCATCCCGCACAAAGAGTTTATCGAGAAGCATTAGTTTTTACGGTTTCTGGGCAAACTGAAGGAATTAAAGCCGCAACTTTGCAAAGATTAATTAATGAAAAAACCGCGCAAAAAACTATTAAATATTCCCACGTTATTCACCTAAGTCATATTATAGATACTAACATTCCTCAATGGCCTGGAGATCCAACTGTAGAATTAGAAACAGTTGCCGAATTAGCAAAAGATGGTTACTATTTACGGCGTTTTTCTTTGGGAGAACATAGCGCTACGCATATCAATGCACCCTTAAGTTTTCACAGTTCTGGAATTGGAATTGAGCAATATTTAGCATCATCTTTGGTTGTCTCTGCGGTAGTAATTGATATTAGCTACCAAGCAAAAATTAATTCTGATTATCTCTTAAGTATTAATGATATTTGGGATTGGGAACAACAAAACGGCAAGATTCCTACTGATAGCATCCTACTAGTTTATACGGGTTGGCAAGAGAAATGGTTAGATAATAATCAGTTTTTAAATCCAGATTTATCGGAACAAATGCACTTTCCGGGAATTAGTAAGGAAGCAGTTTTATTTTTACTCAAAGAACGGACAATTTGTGGTTTGGGAATTGATACTCATGGTGTAGATTCCGGTCAAGATACTACTTTTACAGTTAATAGTTTGATGTTAGCAAAACCTCGAATTGTTTTGGAAAATCTGACTAATTTAGAGCAGTTACCTGCAACAGGAACAACCTTAGTTATTGGGATTTTACGATTGAAAGATGGTTCGGGTTCTCCGGCTGCTGTACTGGCATTTTTACCATAGCATTACACTGTTGCAGAGGGATTTCTACAATAAATTTTGTTCCTTTTCCCGATGCAGATTCACAGGTAATTTTACCACCGTGACGTTGAATAATTGAATGAGAAACTGATAACCCTAATCCCGTTCCTTGACCTACAGGTTTAGTAGTAAAAAATGGATCGAATACTTTTTGGCGAATAGATTCAGGTATACCACAACCATTGTCTGTAATAGAGATTGTTACATATCCAATAACAGAAAGATCAGTCCGAATAGTAATGGTACTAGGATGAGCAGAAATTTCTTCTATGCTGCGGTTTTTATCCTTTTCTTCTAACGCTTCGATCGCATTACATAGCAAATTCATCATTACCTGATTTAGCTGTCCTGCATAACATTCTACTAATGGTAACTTGCTGTAATCTTTGATTACCTGAATTGCTAATTTTTTATCTGGACATTTCAGACGACCTTGCAACAACATTAATGTACTTTCTATCCCTTCATGAATATCCACAGACTTCATATCTGCTTCATCTAAGCGAGAAAAAGTGCGTAATGATTTAACTATCTTTTCGATTCTTTCTGCGCCTGATTGCATGGAATTCAAGAGTTTGGGAAAGTCTTGCATAATAAATTCTAAGTCATTTTCGGCAATTTCTTGCTGAATTTCATTCGGTGGATCGGGATAATAATTAACATATAGCTGCACTAATTTAAAGAGAGTTTTAACATATTCATTAGCATAGTCGAGATTACCAAAAATAAAACTAATTGGATTGTTAATTTCATGAGCAATTCCCGCCACCACTTGACCCAAACTCACCATTTTTTCACTTTGAATTAACTGAGTTTGGGTTTGTTTTAAGTCTTTTAAGGTGATTTCTAATTGTTGATTTTTTTCTTGTAATTTAGCTTGGCTTTCCCGTAAAGCTAACTCTGCTTTTTGACGTTCAGCAATTTCAGTTTGAGCTTGTTCAAAAAGGGTAGATTGCTGAATCGCAATTCCTAATTGTAGACTAATTTGCTTTAAACAATCTATTTCTGATTCTTGCCATTTTCTCGGACTGCTACAATGATGAGCAATTAATAATCCCCATAAATTTTCGCCTTGTAATATCGGAACTACAATATTAGCTTTAATTTGTAATTCGGCTAATCTATCAGCATGACATTGATGTAATTCACCATTGTAAATATCTTCTATAGCCCGAATTCTCCCCTTTTGATAGAGAGGAACATACTTTTCTACGAAGCAGTTATCTTGAATCACAATTCCCAAAATTGGCATCCATTCTTCAGCTACCGATTCCACAAGAATTGCACCACTCCAGTCAGGATTAAATCGGTAAATAATTGTGCGATCGGTCAACAAAAACCGCCTAACTTCTTCTACTGCTGTTTGTAAAACTTCTTCCGAATTTAAAGATTTACGAATCCGTTCCAGAATTGCTGCTAATAAACGCTGTCTTAAAAATTGCTGTTGTAACGCTGCTTCCGCTTGACAACGTTCGGTAATATCTATGGAAGTACCAAATAACCGCAATACATAACCGTATTGATTGCGGTGTCGAGGTTTGTGGGTAGTACGTAATGCTTTTCCTTTACTATTAAGATATCTAATTACTCCATCAGGACGGATAATTCGATGATCAATTTCATAAGGTGTACCTTCAGTTAAGGCAACTTCTACAACTCTTAAAAATGCTTCTCTATCTTC
>JBAVZX010000532.1:0-2935 GCA_049589015.1 Phormidium sp.
AACCTGTGAGCAAAACCCGCCCCTACTATACAAAACCGGAGACTTAGCCCGTTACTTGCCAGATGGTAACATCGAATACTTAGGGCGGATAGACAACCAAGTAAAAATCCGAGGATTCCGCATCGAATTAGGGGAAATCGAAAGTATATTGGGTCAACATCCCCAAGTACAAGCATCAGTGGTCATAGCGCGTGAGGATATACCTGGTAATAAACGCCTAGTTGCATACATCATACCCAAAGCCGAAGCAAGACTGAGCAACAGCGAAGTGCGGCAATACCTGAAAGCGGTTCTGCCAGAATACATGATACCGAGTGCTTTTGTCATTCTGGAAAGCTTCCCTTTAACTCCCAATGGTAAAGTAGACCGTCGAGCCTTACCCAAACCAGAATCTCGCGCTGGAATCGATACCAGTATAGTTGTCCCGCGCACCCCAGTAGAAGAAACGCTGGCACAGATATGGAAACAAGTGCTGGGTGTAGAGCAAGTAAGTATCCATGATAACTTCTTTGAATTAGGAGGAGACTCAATACTCAGCATTCAAATTATCACCAGAGCCAAACTTGCCGGATTAAAACTAAGTGTTAAACAGTTATTTACCAATCAAACAATCGCCGAATTAGCCGCAGTAGCAGGGACAAGCCAAATCATTGAAATTCCCCAAGGAATAGTCACCGGAAAAGTAGAATTAACACCGATACAGAAATGGTTCTTTGAGCAGAATTTACCCGAAACACATCACTTTAATCAATCATTCTTACTCACAACACCACCGGATTTCCAATGGGAGAAACTCAAACCCATTTGGGAAAAATTGATGACACATCATGATGGGTTGCGCTTGCGGTACACCAAAGGAAAAACCGGATGGTCACAAAAGCACGCAGCATCGGGACCGATCGAAATCAGCCATTTCGACATATCAGAAGTGCCAGAAACAGAAGTAGCAAAAGTAATAGAAACCCAGGCAAATAAATTACAAGCAAGTTTGAAGCTAGAAGAAAATCTAATTCAAGTAGGATACTTCAAACTAGGAAAAGAAAAACCCGGAAGATTGCTGATAATCATCCACCATTTAGTAGTAGATGGAGTATCCTGGCGAATACTATTAGAAGATCTGCAAATAGCATATCAGCAACTAACTCAAGGAAAAGAAATAGAATTAGCGCCAAAAAGCAGCGCCTTCCAAGAATGGGCAAAACAATTAAAAAAATACGCACAAACAGAAACAATCAAATCAGAAATCGGGTATTGGCTCAAAAAATCAGCAGCGAAAGTGGCATCACTGCCAGTAGACAACCCCGAAGCAGAGAATACAGTAGCATCAGCCAGCAGTATATCAGTGTGCTTAAATGAAACAGAAACAGTAGCACTATTACAAGAAATACCAGCAGTATATAAGACGCAGATAAATGATATCTTGCTAAGTGCATTAAGCATAGTCATCAGCAAATGGACAAAATCGAATCGGGTAATATTGAACTTAGAAGGACATGGGCGAGAAGAAATCTTAGAGGGAGTAGATTTATCTCGGACAGTAGGTTGGTTTACCACCATATTCCCAGTATTAATAGAAGTGGAGAAAACAGACAATCTGGGAACAATCATCAAATCAATCAAGGAACAATTAAGAGCAATACCGAACAAAGGAATTGGCTATGGAATATTGCGCTATCTGAGTGAAGAGCCAGAAATAGTCAAACAACTGCACAGAGGAAAAGACCCAGAAATAAGTTTTAATTATCTAGGACAATTTAGCCAAATAATAAATCAAACTTCACTACTCCAATCAGCGAATGAGTCGAGTGGAAACATCCAGAGCACAGAAGGTCAGCGATCGTCAGTACTAGATATAAACGCCATAATAACAGAGTCCAAATTGCAAATAAGTTGGACTTACAGTAGCAATCTACATCAAAGCGAAACCATCGAGAAGATAGCCCAAGAATTTATCGAGACATTGCGAAAGATCATTACGCATTGTTTAGTAGCAGAAAATGGCGGTTATACGCCAAGTGATTTCCCGTTAGTGAAATTGACGCAAGGGGAATTAGATGGAGTATTAGCGAGGGTAGGAGATCAAGCCGAACTAGGAACAGCAACTAATTGGCGGAATATCGAAGATATTTACCCATTGTCGCCGATGCAACAGGGAATGCTATTTGAAAGTTTGTATGCTCCCGACACAGGAGTATATTGTGAGCAAATAACTTTCACCTTAACCGGAAACCTAAACGTAGAAGCATTTGAGCAAGCATGGCAGCAAGTAGTAGCCCATCATGCCACATTCCGCACCGCTTTTGTCTGGGAGTCTGTAGCCCAACCGATGCAAGTGGTACTGCGACAGGTAGAAGTGAAGCTCAACATCCATAACTGGCGAGAGTTATCAGCACCAGAACAGCAACAAAGATTAGAAGAGTTTCTCAACAGCCAAAGACAGCAGGGATTCTCATTTTCGCAAGTGCCATTAATGGGTTTAGACCTGATCCAAAAAGATGAAAATACATATCAATTTGTCTGGAGTTTCCATCATATATTGCTAGATGGCTGGTCATTTCCCTTAGTTTTACAAGAAGCTCTAAACTGTTATCAAGCAATTGCTCAAGGAAAAAGATTTGACGATCAAATATCTCAAAGCTATCGTCATTACATAGCTTGGATAGAAAAACAAGACCGGGAGCAAGCAAAAAGTTTCTGGCAGGAAAAATTGCGAGGATTTAGCGCTCCCACACCGATGATGGTAGATAAAGCGTTATCGAAAACAGAAAAAGAGTTGGTGAAATATGGAGAGCAAGAAATCAGTTTAAGTGAAGCCACAACAGCAGCAGCAGTATCATTTGTCAGAAAACATCAGTTGACACTGAATAATTTGGTGCAAGCAACGTGGGCCTTGTTGCTCTCACGTTATAGTGGCGAAACAGATGTGGTATTTGGA
>JBAVZX010000533.1:0-4119 GCA_049589015.1 Phormidium sp.
AACCTGTGAGCAAAACCCGCCCCTACTATACAAAACCGGAGACTTAGCCCGTTACTTGCCAGATGGTAACATCGAATACTTAGGGCGGATAGACAACCAAGTAAAAATCCGAGGATTCCGCATCGAACTAGGGGAAATCGAAAGTATATTGGGTCAACATCCCCAAGTAGAAACATCAATAGTGATAGTCAGAGAAGACAACCCAGGAGACAAACGCCTAGCAGCGTATGTAGTAGCAGCAGCCGAAGCGAAACTGACCAGCGCCCAACTACGGCAATACCTGAAAAGCAAATTACCAGAATACATGATACCCAGCGCCGTAGTATTGCTAGAAGCCTTACCACTAACAACCAACGGAAAAGTAGACCGACGCGCCCTACCCAAACCCGAATCGCGCAGTGGCATCGAAAAAAGTATAGTCGCCCCCCGCAATCAAACAGAAGAAACACTAGCACAAATCTGGAAACAAGTATTAGGCATCGAGAAACTAGGGATAGATGATAACTTTTTTGAACTAGGAGGAGACTCAATTTTGAGTATCCAGATTATCAGCCGAGCCAAACTAGCCGGAATAGAACTAACAGTTAAACAACTATTTACCAATCAAACAATCGCCGAATTAGCCACAGTAGCCGGAACAAGCAAAACCGCTCAAATTCCCCAAGAACTAGTTACAGGAAAAGTAGAATTAACACCCATACAAAAATGGTTCTTTGAGCAAGAATTACCAGAAGTACAACACTTCAATCAATCATTCTTACTCACAACACCACCAGACTTCCAAGCCGAACTCTTAGAACCAGTATGGCAGGAACTAGTCAGACATCATGATGCCTTACGCTTAAGTTTCCAGCAAACCGAATCAGGATGGTCACAAACACAACTCACACCAACAGATAAAATAAACATCTGCTATTACGACCTCTCAGAACTACAAGAAACCGAAATAGAACCAGCAATAGAAAGCAGAGCAAACAGCCTCCAAGCTAGTTTAAACCTAGCCGAAAAACTCCTCCAAATTGGGTACTTCAAACTAGGAGAAGAAAAACCCGGAAAATTACTCATAATCATCCACCACTTAGTAGTAGATGGAATATCATGGCGGATATTATTAGAAGACTTCCAAAGAGCATACCAACAACTGGGTCAAAAACAAGCAATTCAACTACCACCAAAAACCAGCGCCTTCCAAGAGTGGGCAAAACGCTTAACAGCTTATGCACAAACAGAAAGCTTAAAAACCGAATTAAACTATTGGCTACCCGAAGAATCTGACAATATAAAGTCAGCCCTACCCCAAGACTATCCAGGAGCAGAAAACACCATAGCTTCAGCAAATACTGTATCAGTATCGTTGAATGAATCAGAAACTAAAGCACTACTTCAAGAAGTACCATCAGCATATAAAACCCAGATAAATGATGTCTTGTTGACAGCATTAGCCATAGTCATCAGCCGATGGACAAAATCCCCAAAAGTATTACTGAACTTAGAAGGACATGGGCGAGAAGAAATAATCGAAGGAGTAGATATATCACGCACCGTAGGCTGGTTTACCACCATATTTCCAGTATTAATAGAAGTGGAAGAAACAGAAAATCTGGGAACAATCATCAAATCAGTCAAGGAAAAATTAAGAGGGATACCACACAAAGGAATTGGCTATGGAATATTGCGTTACTTATGCCATGAATCAGAAATTGTCAGCCAACTTCAAAGAAAAGAACCTGCTCAAATTAGCTTCAATTATTTAGGTCAATTTAGTCAAATAACCAATCAATCTTCAATCATCCAACTGGCAAAAGAGTCAAGTGGAAAAGAGCAAAGTGTAGAAGGTCAGCGTGCATACATACTAGAGATTAACGGGATTATTAGTGAAGAAAGGTTGCAAATAGATTGGACATATAGCAGCAATCTGCATCAATGGGAAACCATCGAGAAGATAGCTGAAGAATTTGGGGCGACTTTACGAGAAATCATTACTCATTGTTTAGCGCCAGAGAACGGTGGTTATACTCCGAGTGATTTTCCTTTAGTTCAATTGACTCAACAACAATTAGACGGCGTAATAGTTAGCCTATTCAACACAGCAGGTCAAGAAAGAGAAATTGATTGGCGAAATGTGGAAGATATTTATCCCTTGTCGCCAATGCAACAAGGGATGCTGTTTGAAAGTTTATATGCTCCGAATTCAGGAGTGTATTTTGAGCAGATAACTTGTTCTTTGAACGGCAATCTAGACATAAAAATATTTGAGCAAGCATGGCAGCAAGTAGTAGCTCACAATTCAATTTTCCGCACGGCTTTTATCTGGGAATCTTTGCCTGAACCTGTGCAAGTAGTGTTGCGAAAAGTGGAAGTGAAACTTCACACAGATGACTGGCGAAAGTTATCACCACAAGAACAGCAACAGGAATTACAGGCATTTTTGGCTGCTCAAAGGCAGCAAGGATTTCATTTTGAAATAGCACCATTAATGCGCTTAAATTTACTGCAATTGGATGATAACACTTACGAGTTTGTCTGGAGCCATCATCATATACTGTTAGATGGATGGTCGTTACCTCTAGTTTTTCAAAAACTATTAAACCGTTATGAAGCAATTACTCAAGGGAGAATTTTTGATTACAAACCATCTAAAAGCTATCGTCATTACATTGGTTGGTTAGAACAACAAGATAAATCTCAAGCCCAAGCTTATTGGCAAGAAAAATTGCTAGGGTTTAGCGCTCCGACACCGTTGATGGTGGATAAACCATTGTCAATTAGGAATAAAGATCAAGTCAGTTATGGAGAACAAGAAATTTCTTTAAGTGTCCCAGTAACGACTAATGCTCTATCTTTTGTCCGAGAACATCAATTGACTTTGAATAATTTAGTGTCAGCAACTTGGGCTTTGTTGCTGTCTCGCTATTCTCAAGAAACTGATGTGGTATTTGGTGCCACTGTCTCTGGAAGACCTCCGGCTATTGCTGGTGTGGAATCAATGGTAGGTTTATTTATTAATACCTTACCAATGCGGGTTCAAATCTCTGCACAAACGGAAATATTGGGCTTACTCAAAGATATACAAACGCAACTGGTAGAGTCAGAGCAATTTTCCTATAGTTCATTAGTAGAGATTCAAGCTCACAGTGATGTGCCCAGAGGAACAGCTTTGTTTGATAGCATTGTGGTGTTTGAGAATTATCCAGTGGATAGTGCTTTGGGAGAAGAACAGGGAAGCTTTTCTTTCTCTAATTTCCAGGGTATTGAACGAACAAATTATCCATTGACGCTTATAGTTAGCCCTGGGAAACAATTGTTGTTAAAGCTCATCTATGATACTAACCGTTTTGATGATGGGTCAATTAGTCGGATGTTGGGTCATTTTGTGACTATGCTATGTGCGATCGCAACCAATCCACAACAGCCTCTAGCTCAATTGCCCATATTAACCGAAGTCGAGCAACAGCAGTTATTAATAGAATGGAACAATAGTCAAGTTGACTATCCAGTAGATAAATGTCTACATCAGTTATTTGAAGAACAGGTAGCAAAAACACCAGATGCCGTAGCAGTAGTGTTTGAAGAGCAACAGTTGACATACCGAGAGTTGAACGATCGCTCAAATCAATTAGCCCATTATTTACGCTCTTTAGGAGTGGAAGCAGAAGTTTTGGTAGGGATATGTGTAGAACGATCGCTAGAAACGATCGTCGGACTGCTAGGCATCTTGAAAGCAGGCGGAGCTTATGTTCCCCTCGATCCTAATTATCCCCCAGACCGGATTCAGTTCTTATTAGAAGACGCATCTGTACCAGTGTTGCTGACTCAAGAACACTTAGTAAATAGACTACCAGAACAAAACAAAGCCCACCTTGTCTATTTAGATACAAACAGGCTAGAGGTTACCTCAAGCAAGGAAATTGCTTACAGATGTGAAGTGCAACCATCAAACCTAGCATCTGTACTCTATACCTCTGGCTCCACAGGTAGACCCAAGGCAGTAGCGATAGAACACCACAGTCCAGTGGCATTGATAAGTTGGGCGCAATCAGTTTTTTCACCAGAACAGCTAAGTGGAGTATTAGCTTCCACATCGATTTGTTTTGACCTCTCGGTATTTGAGATATTTGT
>JBAVZX010000534.1:0-1766 GCA_049589015.1 Phormidium sp.
GTTATGGTGGGACAGTGGAACCGATGAATATCCCCCTACACCTATCCATTGGGAAATAATTAGAGAAAGGTCTAAAACCATAGCAAAACATTATTTAACTGGCTTACTAAGATCCATTCCTGAACAAAAAATATCTCTAATTGCTCACTCTCTTGGCGCACGGATAATTCACTATGGACTTGAAGTTCCACCAAATACTTACTCAAAGGAGGTAAATAATGTTATCCTTCTCGGTGGTGCTGCAAGAACTATAAAATGGGATAATCTTGTTTTTAGTATTAGCGGTAAGCTGATTAATTTCTATAATAGTAATGATAAAGTCTTAAACTATTGGTTTAGATGGGGAGGAGCATACAAATACAGTCCATGCGGAATTCACCCTATTGACTCTCTTCATTCAAGAGTTAAAAATTGCGATCTTACTGTTTTAATGAATACACATGAACACGATTTAGAGCGATATCTGTGGGCTTTTTCAAATTTATCGCTACCCCTATACTAAAAAGCTCAAAAAGCAAGTAACAATCCGTCTGGAAGAAGATGTAGTTGATTAGTTTAGGAATCTTGCTGAAGAAATTGGTATTCCTTATCAAACTTTGATTAATCTTTTTCTACAGGATTGTGTGCGATCTCAACGTAAACTATCGCTGGAATGGATACCTTATGGAAACCGAAGATGAATTGCGTCCTGAATACGATTTACATAGTTTGCGTGTCAGAAAATTAGGTTCTGGACGAAAAAGTTTTTGTGGAACAACAATTTGTTTAGATCCTGATGTTGCGGAAGTGTTTTCCAACTCAGAGTCAGTGAATGAAGCACTTAGGTTTTTAATTAGAATTGCCAAGGAGAACAAAGCATCTCAACCTATCCCTCCCAATTGATTCAGAGAAGAGAAGAAATGGAAATTACTCCAGAAGGGGAGGTAAATTGATGAGCAAAGTTAATTATGATGCGATGTCGGAGCAAGAGTTAAAGCAATACTTTCTCGCTCATAAAGATGACAAAGCTGCACTTCAAGCATATTTAGATAGACGCAATCAGCGCCCACGTAAAGTAATCACTAAGATAGGAGATCCTGATTTTGACATTAAGTTGCAAGCAGCTATTCTTCAGCAAATGCAGGTTTATCAAAATAGCAATGATGAATAAGCATAATTTTCAAGCAATGAGCCGAAAACAATTACATGATTATGTTCTTACTCATCGAGAAGATCAAGAAGCTTTTTATGCGTATGTAGACAAGCTACACGCAGAAGGTAATTGGATTGAAATGCCAGCTTTAGAATCATTAGAAGATATAGAAAATTATCCTGAATTTACTAAACGTTTTCGTAATGATTCTCAGCCGATGTGATATTATTTAGAACATTCCCAACAAATTCCCTGTCCTGGCATTGCTGATCTACCACAATACATACACACTTCTATTGGAATTTGCTCACTAAAACTTGGTTGATTGTTATTTTCCGAAAATTGAACTTTTTTTTGTTTAGATTCCTTATTTTTTAACTCTGCAATTTGGATTCTTAGCTGTTTAAGCTCTTTTTCATAACTGTCAAGTTTTGCATTCTGATCTAGATAACGCTGATGTAGGTCTTTATAAACAGATTTTAACTGTTTTAAATTACTATTTTCTCTTTCATGTCTAAGCTCTAGAGATTTTATGATTTCTTCTTTATCGGATACTTTTAAATAAATTTTTCCTAATCTTTGTTGTAAATCGTTAAATTGCTGATTTAACTCTTGAATCTGCTTTTCCTTATCT
>JBAVZX010000535.1:0-4028 GCA_049589015.1 Phormidium sp.
TACTCATACTTTTATTTGGTGGGATAGTCAACCGAATAATCTCTCACAATTTGTAAATCAAATGAATACTATCACAATTGCAATTTCAGATGAGCGCCTGCGGCTGCTACAAAAAATTGCCGATCGCCTGAATGTATCGATAGAAGATTTGCTTTTAATGAGCTTAGAAAAGTTGCTGGCACAGTCAGAATATTCTCAGCCAGATATCAGAAAATTTTCCGAATTAGAGCCAGAGATAGTTAATAAGTTTTATACTCTTGCTAAACAATGGGAAAATGAAGTTGCTGGAATGTCCTCTACTTCTAAAATGTCTCAGCATCCTTGTTATCAGGAAATTATTAATATGGGAACTAAAATTGTGCCACTGTTGTTATTAGAACTGAAAAAAAATCCCCTTTATTGGTTAACAGCGTTGAGTACAATTACGGGTGAAAATCCTATAGAACCAGCACAAAGAGGAAGAGTTAAGCAAATGGCATCAGCTTGGATTGAATGGGGCAAAAACAAAGGGTACGCGATCGAAGAAAATGTATAGAAGACCCGATCTGGAAATTAAATGGCCGAAGTTGTCGATCGCTGGTTATCAAGTTACTAGTCCAAAATCAGAGGAATATAATTGTTTTGCATGGGCTGTGGAAGAAAACGATCGCTGGTGGCAACCTATACCCGGAGAACAATTTTATTGGCCTGATGGCGTTCCTCAAGAGGAGACTTTAGAAGCTTATGTTCAAGCTTATCAAACACTAGGATATGAACGTTCTGGTAATGAAATATTAGAAACTGGATATCAGAAAATAGCTATATATGTTGACTTGAATGGTATTCCAACTCATGCAGCTAGACAATTACCTAATGGCAAGTGGACAAGTAAACTTGGCTGGCTAGAAGATATTGAACACGAACTTGATGGATTAACAGGAGAAATGTACGGAACTGTCGCTCAAATTCTCAAACGTCCCTTCCAGTTTAATTCTGCTAATCCTATAAATGAGTAGTTAAGTTTTTAAATGCGATCGCATTTTGGAAAAGATGGGAGAGTGCGATCGCATAAAAGCAGAAAATTTAGAGTGCGATCGCTTATCAAGTGAAAACTGCTGGAATTAGTTTAATCCCTTTCTGAGCAGCTACATAAACTCTGTGTCTTCCACTATATACTTCGTAAGGGGGTGTACCTTTGCGGAGTGCGATAGGATCTGATTTGCTGTGAATTAGACGTTCGATAGAGTCAGGAGAATTTTCTATTGAGTGTATTTTACCCTCATTGAGTTCGCTTCTTTTAGGAACTCTAATATCTGACATTTTTACAGGTGTAGTTTCCATGCTATTTTCTCTCCACTTTAGTAATTTTTAACTCTTTGGTTACGCATCCACTCAGCTAAACGTCCTAGTTGATGTCTCAAAAAATTCTTAATTACTGGCTGTTTTTCCACATATTTAGCTATGCTAGGGCCGATTTGGTAGTAGAGGTTAACTAACTGTTTACCAACAGCATTAGTTAAGAGTTTTTTATCTCGGAAATTGCGGAATGTGTCTAGGTCTGGGTGTATGGAAGTTGAGTAAGCTGCTGTAGCTATGAAACAACCTGAATTTGTCGTTAGTTCTAATGATATAACACAAATTTTTGTTCCACTAATTATTTGTAAAGCGTTTCTAATCTCTTTTAATGTTTCATTTTGCTCTTGCTCAGGCTTAACTTTTTTGATGCTTTCTAGCTCCTCTTTATTTTTAGCAATTAGGTTACTTTTTAAGTTTATACATTGAGCAATAGAATTAAAATTCTTTATATCTTCGACATCAAAATCTTTTTGGTAATTACTTAAAGTATCAAATATTATCTTAACTTTTTCAATAATATAAGCTTCTATTAATCGGTTATGAGTGGCTTGATTGGAGCAGTTCATTATTCTAAGTAACTGAATACATACATTGAAATAAAAATCAATTTGCTGCTTGATAGTATATGATACTTCGCTAGGAATAGAAGATCTTACACCAGCGTGAAAATCTTCTATTCCTTGTACTAGAGTAGCCCTTTCTGCACATTCCATGTAGCTAGCGTAAGCAGAGAATGAGCCTACATAATTAGCAAGAGCTTGAGTGTAATTTTCTTGTTCGTAATAATAATTACCTACTTCGTAAAAACGTCGGTAATCTTTTTCTGCTTTTTCAAGCTGTTCATAAACAATATTTTTCATATTTTGTTCTTTGCTCCACAATAATTTTCAAATTTTTGCTTATTAAGAGTACCACTTACGCCACTTTTTCAAGGCTTCCTCCCAACTTTCCCCCTGAGATTTCAACCAAGTAACCGTAGGTTTTCCACACTTAATACAACGCTCGCCTTCGCGGGGATCTTGTGTTCTCTTGCAACTGCCACAGACGTAGTTATCAGCGTTAGGATTACCTTGATAGGATGCTTTTTTCGGATAAATCATAGGTATTTTATCCTGAATAAGATAGTTAATAGTTACTTTTATTGTTGCCTATTAAAAAGCATAAGTGGCATTTTTAGAGGCCAATAAATTACTTGATAAAAAATGTATCGATAGGGTTTTAATACGGTATTTGTAATTAGTGGCAGCATGATATTAGAAAATAAATTGTTAGCCCATTGATCAATAATGGAACCTAAAATCATCAAAGGGAACATTAGTAAAAAGGCTATTATGCTCATAAACCTTGAACCATACTGGGCTATTTTACGAATTGTCAATTCACCTTCAGGCAAGGAAGGATCTATGTCATCAAGTGTTGACATATACCAAACTTTTTCCATCATTTTTTTCATTGGCTTACTGTCACTAAATTTCCAGATTGAAATTAGGCTATTATGGTGATTACTAGTGTGCGCTAAGAAAGCATAGCGCACAGAACGAAAGCACTTGTACTAATTATTTAAATGTCCAACCTTTACCTTTACATTTAGGACAGGTAAGTGCTTGTGGAGCTTTTGGAAGAGTATACTTTCCTGTACCCCCGCATTTATCACATTTTCTCTCCATTTCTTCTTTTGATTTTTTAGGTTGTTCTTTAGACTTTTTTTCAGGAGGTTTTTCGCTTGACATAATTTATTTTTTTTGTAAATTACAAATTCTACGTATCTATTAGCCTTGACCGGGTTTTTCATTCAGTCTTTTGGTTTGCAGGAGCAGCTTAATTGCTTTTTTGGCATCTGCATCACCCTTTCTAGCTAGTTCCTCTAATTCTGTAAAATTATTAGCCTTTACACTGCCAGGATATTCGTATTGAATTTTGGCAAGCCCAAAATCTTTCTTGATCTGGCGTAACTGCTCGTAATTATAATTGCCGCCAAACTTTGCGATTAGTTCTTTTGCTTGGTTAGCCATTTTTTACTCCTAATCAACGATATACATCATCAAAAAAATTTAAGTTCCATCATTCGCAAATGTCGGAAATAATGTCCAAAATATCGACAAAGTTGGATGTTACAAGGAAAACCTTAATGCTACCAACCTTACTGAAACATCATACAATGAGCCTGTTTAGGCATTAGTTAAGTTGAAAGTGTTATAAAGAGTTATATAATGTTATGTAAAATGTAAGATACTGTTAAAAAAACTAAGTTAAGATACGGAAAACTTAGCACATACGCAACCTATGGAGCTTCAGGAAATTTTAAGATTTGCCGATGAAATGGTTTTTACCAAAACTGGGAAACACCTAGACGATCTACAAGAGGCGATTTTAAGAGAAGCGCTTCAAGGTCATAAATATGCAAAGGTAGCGCAAGATCGTGATTGTAGTCAGGGCTATGTTAGGGTTGCTGCTGCTGAATTATGGAAAATACTATCAGAGGTATTCGGTGAAGAGGTTAGCAAAGTAAATGTTAGACGAATACTAGAAAGGGCAAAATTTTATAATTCTCCATCAGCGATTGGTAGAGATTATGTAACAGTTAATAACGTCAATATTTGTCCTAAACATTCTCCACCTTCAAAAGCTACACCAAAAACAGAACAAACCCCAAAACCGCACATCAACTTAGGCGACGCGCCGGAAATTTTTAG